>NZ_JBIMPP010000128.1:0-7496 GCF_043906805.1 Actinomadura sp. SCN-SB
TTAAGAGGATCCGAACGGCGACCGCGCGATGGGCAGCAGGTGTCCGCACCTGGCGGCCGAGCGCAGCCACAGCAGTTGGTACCTGCGGCTGGAGTTGGGGCTGGCACGGACGGTCGCCGACGCGGATCTCAGTGCCAAAAGGGAGTCCTCGTCCAGGGCGTGTCGGAGTGCGGATCCTGATCGCCGTCGAAGTCAGTCCCCGCGGTGTAGCGCCTCGTCCGCGGGCTTGCGCCGTCGTCGGGTTGACCGCGGAATCGACCACGTACCTCCCAGCCGCGCGCGACGATGCCGTCCTTGAAGGGCTGGACGTGAACTCAGCCGCCTTGCCAGACGCCGTTCACCGATCGTGATGCGGGTAGGCCGGACAGGTGGCGGCCAATGCCCACGCCAATGAAGGCTTTGACCGCCTGGAATCCGCACGGGCCGAGGCGGTCTGGTCACCGTCTCCGAGGTCGCCGTGTCCAGGGGCATCGTGTCCGACGGCGCCAAGGGTGACACGCGGCGGCTGCTTCGGCCGGCCGAGCGTACGCCGCCGCAACGGGACCGCTGGGTCGACCTGCTCCGCGCCGCCGCGATCGTGATGGGCCATTGGCTGGCCTCGCCGGTGACGTACGACGGAAGCTGCCTGGGCGGCGTCCACGCGCTTGAGGTTCTCCCATGGGCGCACGGGCTGTCGTGATCGGTCCAGGTCATGCCGATGTGCTTCCTGGTCGGCGGCTTCGCCAACGCCGCGTCCCTGACCTCGTCCTCGGGACGTGGTGTGCGGTGGTGGGAATGGCCGCTGGGACGGAACGCCCGGCTGCTCCGCCCGACCACGGCCTTTCTCGTTGCCGCGGCGGAGGCGGCCATGGTGGCACGAGCCCGCGGTGCCGATCCTGAATTGATCGGGATGGCGGTTCGGCCGGCCAGGATCCCGCTGTGGTTTCTCGCTGTGTACGTCGGCGTCGTCATCTCCGCTCCCGCCGATGCACGCCCTGCATCAGCGATTCGGCCTCGCGGTCCCGGTCGTCTTGAGCGTCCTGGTCGCGGCCGGTGACCTCGCCCGGCTGGAATTCGGCCTGCCGTACGGCTCGGGGTAGAGAGGACCCTCCTCGGGGGCGCGGTGACATCAGCGGTAGGTTGAACAGCTTCGCCGTTGTGGCCAGCGCGATCGTGTGCGATCCGATGAGGTTCGAGAAACCGACCTCGTGATCGATGAGGACGACCGCGCTGTTGTCGGCGGTAAGTGGCGTGTGCGGCATGGCTTTCTCCTGGTTATCGCCCTTGTGGTCGCCGTGACGCGGCTGGTGTCAGTCAGCCGGCCTCCCGCGAGTCGCCACGAGCGTGAGGATGTCGCTCACGTCCTCGATGGCCATTTGGATGCGACCGTAGACGCGTGGGGTGAGGAGCGTGGTGCCGTCGAAATCGCCGGAGGACGCGAAGACGGCGACCGGGAGGGTCATCGCTTGGAAGAACCCGAACAACGGGCGAAGGGCGTGCTCCAGGACCAGCGCGTGGTGATCCCCGCCGCCGGTGGCGGCGAGGAAGACCGGCTTGTTCGCGAGTGCGTACTGGTCGACCAGATCGAAGAAGTGCTTGAACAGGCCGGTATAGGAGCCGCGGAACACCGGGGTGGCGGCTATGAGCAGGTCGGCTTCCTCAGCGAGGCGGAGCGCGTCCTCGATCTCAGGGGCGATGCCCTCCCTCTCGAAGGCCCCGGTGAAGGCGGGGCCGAGGCGGTAGACGTCGATCCGGGTGTGCTCGACCGCGACGTCGTGGACGGCGAGCACGCTGGTGAGCGTTTGCAGCACGACGTCGACCAGTCCGACGGTCTTGGACTTCTCGCTTGGGCTGCCGTTGACGACCACCACCCGCAGTGTCCGTGCCTGCTCCTGGGAGGGGGCACGGCCGGTGCGGCCGCCGTTGAGAGCCCGCTGGTCGCTCACGCCTGCAGTCACGCCACCCGCTCCTTCCGGGAGCCGACCTCGCGGCGTACGACGGGGGCGACCTCGGTGCCGAGCAGTTCGATCGCCTCGAGGACGTCCTTCTGCGGCATCCCGCCGAAGCCGATCTGGATCAGGGCGCGGTCCAGGCCGTAGAGCTCGTGGTAGGCCAGCAGCTTTTCGATGACCTCCTGCGGGCTGCCGACGACGAGTCCGGCGTTGGGGGAGGTCTGGGCTTCGAAGGCGACCCGCGGCATCGCGAACCCACGGCCACGCTGGTGGTTGTTGTCCATCATGCCCTGCGCGAAGTAGGGGTACATCGTGTCGCGGGCGCCCTGGCTCGTACGTCCGACGTAGCCGTGAAGGTTGATGCTGGTGCGCAGCGTGGCGGGGTCGTGCCCGGCCTGCCGTGCGGCTTCTCGGTACAGGTCGATGGTCTGCTGGTGAGATGTGATCGGCCCGAGCAGCAGCGCCATGGCCATGGGGAGGCCGAGCCGGCCGGTGCTGATGGCGGAGGCGGGGGTTCCTCCGACGCCGACCCAGATCGGCAGCTCCTCCTGCATCGCGCGGGGACCGACGTCGGCGGCGTCCAGCTCGGGGCGGAACCGTCCATTCCAGGTGATCGGGTTCTGCGCGCGGATCCGCAGCAGCAGGTCGAGCTTCTCGCGGAACAGGTCGGCGTAGTCGGCCAGGTCATAGCCGAAGAGGGGGAAGGACTCGGTGTAGGAGCCGCGGCCGGCGATGATCTCGGCGCGGCCTCCGGAGATCTGGTCGAGGGTGGCGAACTGTTCCCAGACGCGCACCGGGTCGTCGGAGCTGAGCACGGTGACCGCGCTGGTCAGCCTGATGTTCGCGGTGGCCTGAGCGGCCGCGGCCAGCACGACGGCGGGGGCCGAGCCGACGAAGTCGGTGCGGTGGTGCTCGCCGACGGCGAACAGGTCGAGCCCGACCTCGTCGGCGAGCCGCGCCTGCTCGATGGTCTCCCGGGCGCGCTGGTGCGCGGAGGGAAGCGCGCCGGTCTCCGGGTCGGCGGTGATCTCGGCGAACGTCATGAAGCCGATCTCGAAGGGGGATCGCTCGCCGGTGACGGTGGTGGACAACGTGCTCTCCTTACGGTCCTGTGCGGACGCCGTTCGGTGTCCCGATCCCAACAAGATGCCTGCGCAGGCAAATATTCCACCCGACTTACTGCCTGCGCAGACATGTATGTCGGGTGGCGAGGACGGCCGTCGCGCTACACTTCGGACGTGGCGACTCCACGTCTGAGCGACCTTGAGCACGAGGCATGGCAGGGCTTCCTGTATGCCCACGACCGCATCTGGCGTGAGATCGAGGCAGGGCTCGCGCCGCTGGGCGTGAGCATGGCCGAGTACAGCGTCCTGTCCCTGCTCGGCCGAGCCGGTCGCTCCGGCATGCGGATGTCCGAGCTGGCCAGGAATCGACTGATGTCGACCGGCGGTTTCACCCGGCTCGCCGATCGGCTGGAGCGCCGCGGGCTCATCGAGCGTCGGCGTGCGGCCGAGGACGGACGCGGCTACGTCGCCGTCCTGACACCCGATGGGCGCAACCTTCTGCGCAAGGCATGGAAGCAGCAGCATGCCGACGTGCGCCGACTCTTCCTCGACCGCCTCGACGACGACGACCTGCACGCCCTCAACCGGATCTGGTCACGCCTCGGAGCCGGAGAGCGAGGCTACGCTGACCGCACCGGCCACAGGTGAACCGCTTGCCGATCACCCTGTCTGGCTGACACCGGTACAGCGACCCGGTCAGCCCACCGAGGCAGCGTGCCACCCGAGCGTCATCTCACCGCCGTACACCTCAAAGGCGCTGGCCTCGATGCCGTCGAGAGCGGCGCGGACCACGTGGGCTGGTCGGCGACCGACCAGCCCTCCGAAGCCGGCGGCGGCACCCCTACCGGCAAACCCATGCTTCGTGACCGTTGCGCCACGTGGAATCCCTATTCGAAGACCTGGAGAACGTGGCAGCACATCGCGATTGGGCAGGTTTCGGCGGCCATCACTACGGTGGCTCGAAGCATCTTTTAGGGGTCACTACTGCCTCTCTACCAGCTCGATAGCCTGCAGGGTGATGGCCAGCTCGGCTTGCGCGCGGGTCCGGCGACGCGAAGGCGTGGTACGCCGCGGTCGCGACACGATTCGTGACACCGTCGTGAACGCCGAAGCCCCCTACGCGGCGATGATGCACTACCTGCACAACATGCACTTCGAGGTCGACGGCGACCGCGCCACCGGCGTGGGCTACATGTTCTTCGCCGGTATCGCCGACAGCTCGGCGCCCGGCGAACACTTCGACATGGGCGGATCATACGACTGGGAGTTCATCCGCACCGAGGAGGGGTGGCGGATGCTCAAGCAGCATCTGACCCTCACCTGGAGGCTCGGTGTCGACACGTTGAACGCCTTTGTGAGCAGCGACTCCTGAAGCCGCAGATCCCGCATCCAACGTCGCCGCGGGATGGGCTCGGGCCTCGATCGTGACGGTGCAGAACCTCCAAGTCTGGGCTCGCCATCCCACGTCGGGGATGAGCGAGACCTACGCGGGCGAGCTACCCAGGGGTCCCCCATGTCCCGCCATGACCGGTCCCCGTTCGATGCCGCCGCCCTGCTCGATCTGGCCGAGCGCGCGTGGGTGGACGATGCGGGACGCCGACTCTGAGATGACGGGGCGATCGCCGTTGCGCTTGGTTCGGTGTATCGGAGATCGTCCGGTGCTGGCCCGCCTGTCTGGTGGTGCGCCTGACCGTACCCGGGCGCTCATGGCGCACGCCGGGATGGCCGTGGACGCGGGTGTGCCGGCGTCGCACGGATCACCTATACCTACCAACTGGCGAACATCGAGTCCCCGCACCATGGGCATGCCCGAAAGGGAAGATCGTGATCTCGCTATTGGCCGGCGGTGGCGGCCAGCGTGCCCAGCAGGGCGAGGGCGTCGGCGCTGGGGGAGCCGGGCTCGGCGTGGTAGACGACGAGTTGTTGTCCGGGCGCGGCCTGGACGTCGAAGGCCTGCATACGCAGCGTGAGTTCGCCGACATCGCGGTGGCGGAAGGTCTTGACCTCGGCTCGTTTGCCGCGTGCGTCGTTGCGTCGCCAAAGCTCGGCGAACTCCGGGCTGCGTTCCAGCATCGAGCCGAGCACTTCTCGTACGCGCGGATGGTGCGGGTCCTGCCCCTGCAGCAGCCGGAACCCGGCGATGGTGTTGACCGCGGCGGTCTTCCAGTCCGCGTAGAACGAGCGCGCATCCGGATCGAGGAACAGCTTGAACAACAGGTTCGCCCCGCCGCGGAACCCCTCGAAGAGCGCGTAGCCGAGCCGGTTCCCGGCCAGGACGTCGTAGGCCTTGCCGAGAACGAGAGCGGGGTTGTTCGGCCAGCCGTCCAACAGCTGCAACAACTGCGGATCCACCCGCTCCGGGCTGGATCGGGCAGGCCGCGGGCCCAGACCGGCGAGCCGGAAGAGATGCGAGCAGGCATCCTCGTCGAGGCGCAGGACGGTCCCCAGCGCGTCCAGCACCTGCGGTGATGGGTTCCGCTCCCGGCCCTGCTCCAGCCGCATGTAATAGTCCACGCTCACGCCGGCCAGCAGCGCGACCTCCTCACGCCGCAGTCCCCGCACCCGCCGCCGTGGCCCCGCGGCCAGGCCGGCGTCCTCGGGACGTACGCGCGCCCGCCTGGTCCGCAGAAAGTCTCCAAGGGGCCGTTCGATCACGCTTTCAGGTTAGGTGGAAACGGGCCACCGAGGGTGGGTGCGTGACTCCCAGGCACACGGCGGCCTGCCGGGAGGTGAGCGCATGGCCGAGTCTCGGACCATGCACGGACACCCGAAGGGAAAGTCGTCCTGGTGGCCGGCGTGAGCAGTGGCATCGGGTCGGTCACTGCCCGCCCGCTCGTGACCGCGGGTCACCGGCGTCATCCTCACCGCCCGCCGCACCGACCGGATCAAAGCGCTCGCCGGAGACCTGACGGCGGATGGTCACCTCGCCGAGGCCCGTTCGCGGCCGAGGCCATGCGTCCGCGTCGATCGGTCCCGAGGACGTCGCGAAGGCCATCGCCTACGCCCTCGGCCAGCCCGTCGAGGCCGACGTCACCGAAATCGTTCTCCGCCCGTCGCCCAGCGCTGACGGGCCTCTCGACGAAGGACGGCACATGAGCAAGACCTGGTTCATCACTGGCGCGTCCCGAGGCTTCGGGCGAGCGTTCGCCACCGCCGCCCTGGAACGCGGCGACCGCGTGGCCGCGACCGCGCGCGACCTCGTAACACTCGACGAGTTGGCGGCCAAGTACACCACCGACCTCCTCCCGGTCAGGCTCGATGTGACGGATCGCGGCGCCGCCACCGAAGCGGTCCTGCGCGCCCAGGCGGAGTTCGGACGACTCGACGTGGTCGTCAACAACGCCGGGTACGGACATTTCGGCATGGTCGAGGAGCTCTCCGAAGAGGAGCTCCGCAAGCAACTGGAGACCAATCTGTTCGGCGCGGTCTGGGTGACTCAGGCGGCGATTCCCATCATGCGCGCCCAGGGAAGCGGCCATATCGTGCAGGTTTCCACGATCGGAGGCGTGGGGGCCTTCACGAACCTGGGCGCCTACCACGCCTCCAAATGGGCACTCGAAGGCATCAGCGAGTCGCTCTCGCTGGAAGTGGCCGCCTTCGGCATCAAGGTGACCCTGATCGAGCCGGGCGGCTTCGCCACCGACTGGGCAGGAGCGTCGGCCCGACGCTCCAGGGCTCTCCCCGAATACGACGGTGTACGCGCGGGGGCCGCCGCTCGCCGAAGCGCACAACCCCCGGGTGATCCAGATGCGGCGGCCGAGGCTCTGCTGGAGATAGTGGACACGGACGAGCCTCCACTGCGGGTGCTTTTCGGGGCTGCCGCACCGGACATCGTCTACGGCATCTACGAGCGGCGGATCGCGGAATGGAAACAGTGGGAGCGCCTGGCGAACAAAGCACAGGGATGATCCGGCCCGTGCCGGCTCGGGTCGCGGACGAGGCTGGTCGGCGGCATGCCGTTCGAGCGCGGCGCGTAGCTTCGGCAGGTGCATGAAGCCGTTGACGCGGTGGAACCGCTTGGCGGCTTCGTTCATCCCGGCCGCGCACCAGCGCAGCGCCATCTGCCGTCGCGCCGGTTCTGGACGTTGGTCGCGTGGTCGCGGCAGATCGCGATCGTCGACTCGATCGGGTTGTGGTTCGAGGCCAACGGGGTCCACCGCCAGAACGGCAACACCAAGACGATGATCTCCGACCCCTTCACCGTCCACCACCTGAGCCGGTTCATGGTCCTGGAACCCGATGACCTGATCAACACCGGCACCCCACCCCGCGTCGGCATGGGCCACACCCCATCGGCGACAATGACGACGCCGAGTGGGCCCGCGTCCCCCCGGCTGTCTCCGCCGAGGTCGGCAATCTGGGTGCCTCGCCCGTCGGCGTATCCGGTGGCATCCCAGCGCTCCTGCCAGGTGTGGCCGGGGATCTGCTGCGCCGCCCCAGCAGATCCAGCGTGCCCTGGCGGGCTGTGCGGTGTCGCTGCTTGGAGGGACTGCAGTGTGCG
>NZ_JBIMPP010000129.1:0-7101 GCF_043906805.1 Actinomadura sp. SCN-SB
TCCGCCCCTTGCCCCCTTTTTGGGGGCTTCGCCCCCTTGCCCCCCTTGGGCCTTTGAGCCCCTGGGATTTACAGGACGGCTATTAGGCGCTTGCGCTCGAACTCGGTGACCTGGCGGCGGTACTCCTCCCACTCCGAGCGCTTGTTGCGGAGGAAGAAGTCGAACACATGCTCACCCAGCACGTCGGCCATCAGTTCGCTGCGCTCCATGGCGTGGATGGCCTCGTCCAGGCTTTGCGGGAGCGGCTGGATGCCCATGGCGCGGCGTTCGGCCGCGGTCAGCGCCCACACGTCGTCCTCGGCGCCCGGCGGCAGCTCGTAGCCCTCCTCGATGCCCTTCAGGCCGGCGCCGAGGATGGCGGCGAACGCCAGGTAGGGGTTGGCCGCCGTGTCCAGGGAGCGGAACTCGATGCGGGTCGCGTGTCCCTTGTGCGGCTTGTACATGGGGACGCGGACCAGCGCGGAGCGGTTGTTGTGGCCCCAGCAGATGTAGGAGGGGGCCTCGCCGCCGGCGCCCGCGGTGGAGCCGACCCCGCCCCACAGGCGCTTGTAGGAGTTCACGAACTGGTTGCACACCGCCGTCAGCTCGGCGGAGTGCCGCAGGATGCCGGCGATGAACGCGCGGCCGACCTTGGAGAGCTGGAATTCGGCGCCCGGCTCGTAGAAGGCGTTACGGTCGCCCTCGAACAGCGACATGTGGGTGTGCATGCCCGAGCCCGGGTGGTCGGTGAACGGCTTGGGCATGAACGAGGCGTACACGCCCTGCTCCAGCGCGACCTCCTTCATGACCAGGCGGAAGGTCATGATGTTGTCGGCGGTGGTGAGCGCGTCGGCGTAGCGCAGGTCGATCTCCTGCTGGCCGGGGGCTCCCTCGTGGTGGCTGAACTCCACCGAGATGCCCATCGACTCCAGCATCATGATCGCGTTGCGGCGGAAGTCGTGGGCGGCGCTGTGCGGGGTGTGGTCGAAGTAGCCGCCCGCGTCCACGGGTTCGGGCTCGCGCCCGTCCTCCGGCTTGTTCTTGAGCAGGAAGAACTCCACCTCGGGGTGGGTGTAGAAGGAGAACCCGAGGTCGCTGGCGCGGGCCAGCGCGCGCTTGAGGACGTAGCGGGGGTCGGCGAAGCTGGGCGTGCCGTCCGGCATCAGGATGTCGCAGAACATGCGGGCGACGCCGGGGGCCTCGCTGCGCCAGGGCAGCACCTGGAAGGTGGACGGGTCCGGCTTGGCGATCATGTCGGCCTCGTAGACCCGGGCGAACCCCTCGATCGCCGAGCCGTCGAAGCCGATGCCCTCGGCGAAGGCCCCCTCCAGCTCGGCGGGGGCCACGGCCACCGACTTCAGGAAGCCGAGCACGTCGGTGAACCACAGCCGGATGAAGCGGATGTCGCGCTCTTCCAGCGTGCGGAGCACGAACTCCTGCTGTCGGTCCAAGGCCATCTCCCTCGACGGTGCTCTTCGCAGTATGCCTTTCCGCTGTTACCGCAACGTTACAGCTCTCGTCCGCGTGCGCGAGCCGCGCTGCGGTTCCGACGCGACACCTGCGCTCATGTGCTGTTGCCGAGGCTACCCTTGCCCGGGACCCGGGCCGCCGCCGGGTCGAGGACGCGGGCGAGGAACGCGCGGGTCCGGTCGTGGCGGGGGGCGTCGATGACCTGGCTCGGCGGGCCCTCCTCGACGATGACGCCGTCGTCCATGAACACCACCCGATCGGCGACCTCGCGGGCGAAGCTCATCTCGTGCGTGACCACGAGCATGGTCATCCCGTCCTCGGCCAGTTCCCGCATCACGCCCAGGACGTCTCCGACCAGTTCCGGGTCGAGGGCGGAGGTGGGCTCGTCGAACAGCATGACCTCCGGGCCCATGGCCAGCGAGCGGGCGATCGCGACCCGCTGCTGCTGGCCGCCCGACAGCCGGGCCGGGTAGGAGGCCAGCTTGTCGGCCAGCCCGACCCGCTCCAGCACCTCCCGCGCGGTCCGCTCCGCCTCGGCCTTGCCGCGCCGCAGCACCTTGCGCTGCGCGATCGTGACGTTGCCGAGCGCGGTCAGGTGCGGGAACAGGTTGAAGGACTGGAACACCATGCCGATCCGGCGGCGCACCGCGTCGATGTCGACCTCCGGGTCGGTGACCTCCACGCCGGTGACCCGTACCGTCCCCGAGGAGGGCTCCTCCAGCAGGTTCACGCAGCGCAGCAGCGTGGACTTGCCCGAGCCGGACGGGCCGATCACGCAGACCACCTCGCCCGCGCGGACGTCCAGGTCGATGCCGCGCAGCACCTCGTTGGCGCCGAACGACTTGCGCAGGTCCGTGATCTCGATCGCCGTGCCGCTCATCGTCCCTCCCTTCGCCGCCGGGCCTCCAGCCGCCGGGCCAGCAGGCTCAGCGGGACGGTGAGCAGCAGGTAGCAGATCCCCGCCACGATGATCGGTGTGGTGTTGCCCTGCTGTCCCGCCAGGTCGCGCCCGAACTTGGTCAGCTCCCGCTGCTCCAGCGTGACGCCGAGGAAGAGCACCAGCGAGGAGTCCTTGCACAGCAGCACGAGCTGGTTGGTGAGCGGCGGGATGATGATGCGGAACGCCTGCGGGATGATGATCGAGCGCATCGCCCGGCCGTAGGACATGCCGAGCGAGCGGGCCGCCTCCAGTTGTCCGCGCGGCACCGCCTCGATGCCCGCCCTGATCGTCTCGGCCATGTACGCGGCGGCGGCCAGTCCCAGCGCCAGGCCCGCCTGCCCGGCGACGCCGCCGGGGACGTTGCTGCCCGGGAAGGCCAGCGGCACCCCGACGCTGACGAAGATGAAGATCAGCAGCAGGGGCAGGCCGCGGAACACCTCGATGTAGGCGGTCGCGAACCAGCGGTACGGGGCCGCCGGCGACAGCCTCATCAGCGCCAGCACCAGCCCGGCCGCCAGCCCGAACACGAAGCCCAGGCCGGTGTAGAGGGCGGTGTTGCGCAACCCGACGGTCAGGATGTCGGGGAACAGCTGTTCGGCCACGTCCCAGCTCGCGAAGTTGGCGCGCAGCTGCGGCCAGTCGGCCAGCAGGACGACCGCGAGCACGATCGCGACGAACAGGACGTACTGCAGGCCGAGGAAAAGCCGGCGGCGGCGCCGCGGGGACAGTCCCCTATGCGGCGCCGCCACCTCGCCCGTCGTCACGACGTGCTACCCGAGGGCGCCGGGCTCGCGCCGCCCTTCGGCATCGGGCCGATCCACTTCTCGTAGATGCGCTGGTAGGTCCCGTTGGCCTTGGACTCGGCGATCGCCTGGTTGGTGAGCTCCACGAGCTTGGGGTTGTGCCCCTTGCGGAACCAGAACCCGTACTGCTCGCCTGTGTCGAGGTTGGCCGCGAGCGTGAACCTCGCCTTGTCCGCCGGGTTCTTCAGCCAGTTCTGCACGACCGGGTAGTCCTGGACGATCACGTCCACCTGGCCGGTGCGCAGCGCGTCCAGCTCGGCCAGGGAGTTGTCGAACGAGCGCGGGTCCAGGCCCTTGCTCTTGACGAAGTCCTCGCCCGTGGTGGACGCCTGGGAGCCGAGGCGCAGCTTGCGGCCCTTGACGTCGTCCAGCGAGGTGATCCCCAGATCCTTCTTGGCCAGCAGCGCCTGCGTGGCGTCGAAGTAGGGCTGGGAGACGTCCATGAACTTCACCCGGTCCGGCTTGATCGTCATGCCGCCCATGACGATGTCGCACTTGCCGGCGTTGAGCGCCGACCCGGTCTTCATGGTCTCGAACGGGGTGTCGATGACCTTCTGGGTGACGCCCAGCTTCCTGGCCACCAGATCGACCATGTCCACGTCGAACCCGACGACCTTGCCGCCCTTCTCCTCCTGGAACGGGGGGTAGGGCAGGTGGGTGCACGACGTCAGCACACCCTTCTTGATCAGTTTGGCGCCCTGAACGGTGGCGCCCTCGTCACCGCCGCAGGCCGCGGCGGACGCCAGCGCCAGGACGAGCGCCGCGGCCACGGCGGCGGCACGCCCGGGAGATCGGAGCCGGCGGATGGCGGGTAGCTGCACGTTGTCCTCCAGTGATGATCGCGGGCTTGGGCACCGCGGTCGCGTCCCGCGGGGGGAACGTTCGGGCTCAAGCGTCCCATTCCCGAAACTTGACGTGGCGATCGCGGGTACGGCGGCGAGGGCTCACTAGCGTGAAGGCGTCGTGAACGCTTCGTTGTTGCTGTCGCTCGGCGAAAGGGCACCCGCCCTCGCCGCTCCGTCCGCCATGCGCCCGGACGCCTGGCGCCTGGGCGAGCGGGTGGACGCCTGGGCGCGGGGCCGCGGCCTGGTGCTGGGCGATCCGGACACCTCGCCGCTGGGCCGCGCGCGCTGCGAACGGCTGGCCGCGCGGCTGTTCCCCGCCGCGGACGCGGCCTCGGTGGAGCTGTTCGCGCGCTGGCTGACCTGGACGTTCGCCCTGGACGACGCCCTCGGCGAGGCGGCGGGCAGCGCCACCTCCGTCCACTCTGTGTACGACGACCTGCTGCGCGCGGTCAGGCGCGGGCAGACGGGCTCGGGGGCGCGCCCGCTGGAAAGCGCGCTGGTCGAGCTGTGGCGGGCCACGTCGGGAAGGATGAGCCGCGACTGGCGCCGCCGGTTCCTGTCCCATCTGGAGGAGCACCGCGAAGGCTGCTCACAGCAGGCCGTCCACCGCCGCACCCGGCACATGCCCGACCCGGAGGCGTATCCGGAGCTGCGCCGCCGCGCCGCCGCGCCCTTCCTGTTCGACCTGGTCGAGCCGGTCCTGGGCGTCGAGCTCCCCAACCGGCTGCTGGCGCTGCCCGCCTGGCAGGCGATGCGGGAGGACATCACGGACCTGATCACCTGGTCGAACGACATCGCGTCCTACCCCCGCGAGTCGGCGGCCGGGGACCCGCACAACCATGTCAGCGTGCTGGCCTCCGCGTACGGGCTGGACCCGGCCGAGTCCGCCGCGATGGTCGCCGACCGGATCGCCATCCGCGCCGACCAGGTGCGGTTCGCGTCCCGTGCGCTGGTACGCACCATCGCCCGGCTGGGCATGACCGAAGGCGAGCTCGACGCCGCCCACCAGGTCCTGCGGGTGCTCTTGGACGCGCCCCGCGCGCACATCGACTGGCTCGCCGAGTCCGGCCGCTACAGCGCGGACGGCGGCACCCCCAGCGGCGGCGACGGCTCCCGCCTGGACGGATTGGCCTCGCTGCGCTGGACCGGACCTTCGGCCGTGTGACACGAACCCCACTTCTCGTCATAATGACGATACCTTGAGGCCGATGTTCTAGGCTGGTGACCGTGGCACAACTCAGGATCGCTCTCGCTCAGGTGAACCCGACGGTCGGCGACCTGGAAGGCAACGCCGGCCTGATCGTCGACTGGACCCGGCGCGCGGAACGGGCCGGCGCGACCCTGGTCGCCTTCCCCGAGATGATGCTGACCGGCTACCCCGTCGAGGACCTGGCGCTGCGATCCTCGTTCGTCGAGGCGTCCCAGAACGCCCTCGAACGCGTGGCCCGCACCCTCGCCGACCAGGGCCTGGGCGACATCCCCGTCGTCACCGGCTACCTGGACCGTCGCCACGCCAGCATGGCGCGCCCCGGACTGCCCGCCGGCTCCCCCCTCGACGCCGCCGCCTGGCTCTACCAGGGCGAGGTCCTGGTCCGCTCCGCCAAGCACCACCTGCCCAACTACGGCGTCTTCGACGAGTACCGCATCTTCGTCCGCGGCGACACCCTGCCCGTCGTCCGCGTGCGCGGCGTGGACGTCGCGACCGTCATCTGCGAGGACCTGTGGCAGGACGGCGGCCCCGTCAGCGTCACCTCCACCGCCGACGCCGGGCTGCTGCTGGCCATCAACGCCTCCCCGTACGAGCGCAACAAGGACGACGTCCGCCTCCGGCTGTGCGCCGAACGCGCCCGCGAGGCCGGCTGCGCCCTCGCCTACGTCAACATGGTCGGCGGACAGGACGAACTCGTCTTCGACGGCGACTCCATCATCGTCGGCGCCGACGGGCGGCTGCTGACCCGCGCGCCCCAGTTCCACGAGCACCTGCTGGTGGCCGACCTGGACCTGCCCGCCGCCCCGCACGAACCCGTCACCGGACCCGTCAACGCGCTGGACGGCACCACGATCAGCATCGACCACCGCACGGTCTCCGAAGACCCCCTCCCCGCCTACGAGCCGAGTCCCCTCGTCCCCACACCACCACTCGACGACCCCGCCGAGGTGTACGGGGCGCTGGTCCTCGGCACCCGCGACTACGTCCGCAAGAACGGCTTCCGCTCGGTCATCCTCGGCCTGTCCGGCGGCATCGACTCCGCCCTCGTCGCCACCATCGCCGCCGACGCCATCGGCCCCGACCTGGTGCACGTCGTCCTGCTGCCCAGCCGCTACTCCACCGAAGGCTCCATCACCGACGCCGAGGAACTCGTCAAACGGCAGGGCCTGCACTCCAAAATCGTCCCCATCCGCGGCATGGTGGACGCGTTCGAGGCCGAACTCGACCTGCACGGCCTCGCCGAAGAGAACCTCCAGGCCCGCATCCGCGCCAACATCTGGATGGCCCTGTCCAACGAACACGGCCACCTCGTCCTCACCGGCGGCAACAAGAGCGAACTCGCCACCGGCTACTCCACCCTCTACGGCGACTCCGCGGGCGGCTTCGCCCCCATCAAGGACCTCACCAAGACGATGGTCTGGACCCTCGCCCGCTGGCGCAACGAACAGGTCGGCAAGGACGTCCCCTTCCTGCACCCCTACACCCAGGAACCCATCCCCGAAGCCATCATCGTCAAGGAACCATCCGCCGAACTACGCCCCGACCAGAAGGACCGCGACACCCTCCCGCCCTACGAGGTCCTCGACCCCCTCCTCGTCGACTACGTCGAACGCGACATGGGCCGCGACGCCCTGATCGCCGCAGGCCACGAACCCGCACTGGTCGAACGCGTCATCCGCCTGGTCGACCTCGCCGAATACAAACGCCGCCAATACCCACCCGGCCCCAAAATCACCCCAAAGAACTTCGGCCGAGACCGCCGCCTCCCCATCACCAACCGCTGGCGAGAGCAGTGTTGATTTTGCAGGCGCAAGCTGCGCTCGTCGCTGGCGCTCCTCGCTTGTTGCGCCTGCG
>NZ_JBIMPP010000130.1:0-6834 GCF_043906805.1 Actinomadura sp. SCN-SB
CCTAGCGGTTCTCGTCGTTGTACGTGGTCTCACCCGGGCTGTAGCTGTGCGAGTAGGCGCCCGGCGTGTAGCGGTAGTAGCCGCCTTGCTCCGGCCCGCGGTGGTTGTCCTGGTCCTTGAACCGCCGCTCGGGCCGGCGCGGGTTGCGAGCGGCCCGCCGGGTCATCGTCAGCCACAGCAGCAGCGCCGCGGCGGCGGCCAGCGGGGTGATCAGTACGAGCCCCCAGCTCACCTGCCCCGGATCCGCGAGCACGCCGCCGGCCTCAAGCCCGGCCGCCGCGAGCAGTGTCAGGTCCATGTGATCCACCCCCTGCGGCCCCATACCCGCGATCGGCGCCGCCTTTCACGGATTTGACCGGTTATCTCCCTGGACGCCGTGGAGGGCGGGTGGCCGTTCGGCGGCGGGGCCCTGGATCGTCCGGTTCCGCCCGGCGGCCAGACCGGGGATCACCAGCGCGGCGGTGATCGCCAGCACCAGGAGCATCGGAGCGTTCCAGCCGTGCGTGGCGTCGTGCAGCGCGCCGACCGCCAGCGGGCCGAGCGCCGCGACCACGTACCCGCAGCCCTGTGCCATCCCGGACAACTGGACGGCCACCCGCGTGTCGTGCGCGCGCAGGCCGATGAGCGCGAGCGCCATGGCGAACCCGACCCCCTGGCCGAGCCCGAGCACCGTTCCCCACAGCCAGACCGAGCCGAGCGGCGCCCAGGCGATCCCGGCGAACCCCACGAAGGCGGGCACCACGGTGATGACGGCCAGCGGACGCTGGTCACGCATGTGCCGGGCCAGCAGCGGCATCGACAGCGAGCCGACGGCCTGCATCAGGTTGGTGAGCGCGAAGGCGTAACCGGCGGTCTCCGCCGTCATCCCGCGGTCCTGGAGGATCGTCGCCAGCCAGCCCACCACCACGTACGCCAGCAGGGACTGGACGCCCATGAAGAACGTGACGTGCCACGCCAGCGTCGATCGCCACACCGTGGCGGCGGGTGGCCGCGTCCCGTCCCCTACGGCGGGACGCGCGCCGGGGACGTCCCTCGTACGCAACAGGCGGGGGAGCCAGGCGAGGGCCGCGATCGCGGCCGGAACGGCGAGCAGCGCCAGCGGGACCCGCCAGCCGCCGGCCAGCGCCTGGTCGACCGGGATCACCAGCGCCGCCGCCAGGGCCGCGCTGGCCGTGATCGCGACCGTGTAGACCGAGGTCACCAAGGCGATCGAGGAGGGGTGGTCGCGCTTGATCACGGCGGGCATCGCGATGTTGCCGATGCTGATCGCGATCCCGGCGGCCAGCGAGCCCGCGTACAGCGCCGCCGGCGCGTCCACGAGCCTGAGCAGGAGCGCCGCGACCAGCAGCGCCATGCTGGACACCAGCAGCGTCTCGCTGCGGGGCGAGCGCCGCATGAACGCCGCGGCCAGCCCGTAGGAGCCGAAGAAGAGCAGCGGCAGCGTCGTGAGCGCGCCCGCCGCTGTGCCCGACAGGTCGTACTCGTCGCTGATCTCGGGGAGCAGCGGGCCCACGGCGACGACCGCGGGCCGCAGGTTCACCGCGACCAGGACGAGCAGTGACAACTGAAGGGCGATGACGCCCCGCCGCGCGGTCACGGCGCCTCCCCGGACGGCCCGAAATGTCAATGATCATACAGTTGGGGCGGCCGGGCGCCGGGGCGGGGTCACCGGTCGGTGTCGTGCGGGGCCTCGTCCCGCCGGGTGCGCTGGGCGGGGCTGCCCTCGATCACTCCGCCCTGGACGGCGCCGCGGTGGGGGCTCTCGCCGCGGATCCTGTCCGTGCGGACCCGCCTGCGCGAGACGTACAGCGTCAGGAACAGCCAGGTGACCAGGGCCAGGGCGACGACGAGCGGGGCGACGGCCAGCAGGATATTGGCGCCGACCGGGGATGCGTCTGCGAGCATTCGGTCACACCTCCTCCCGCTCCGCCCTACCCGGCATGTCCGGCTCAACCCTGAATGCCGGGTTTTGGCGGGTCACATGCCCCGGGACTGGGAGATCGAGCCCGAGGTGGCCAGCGTGAACGTGCGCATCGACTCGGCGAACTCCGACAGGTCCCACTCGGCGGGACCCTCGTACCAGTAGAGGTTGTCGGCGCCCTCGGCCCGCTCGCCCGCGTTCTCCACCGTCTTGGCCCACTTCGCGACGACGCCGAACACCACCGCGTACGGCAGAAAGCGCGAGAACAGCGCGATGCGCTGCGGCGCGGCCATCTCCCCGGCGGCGTCGTCCGGCAGCTCGCCGCGCTCCAGGAACGCGCGGAACCCGATCGTGTGCGCCAGCACCGTCGAGCCGCGCGCCGTCTTGGCCGGCATGTACTGCCCGCCGTACGTCAGCGCCGCCCCCGCGATGATCACGGCAAGCCCGACCAGCGCGTGGTCGGTGGCCAGCGCCAGCGCGACCGTGCCCGCCACGCCGAGGACCGTGAGCACCAGGCCCGCGATCGTCCAGCGGGACCGCACGCTGTCGGGACGCCGCGCGAACCAGCCCTGCTCGACCACGTCGTCGTACATCGCCGAACGGACCTTGGCGAGCCGCGTCGCGAACGTCCCGCCCAGCTCCGACAGCCTCACCGAGTCGCGGGGGGCGCCGTCCGGGGTGGTGAACAGGGCGTCCAGCAGCAGCCGCTCGTAACGCAGCAGGTTCTCGGGGGACGGGCGGTCCAGCCGCCGCAGCGCCCAGTCGAGCCGGCCGGTGGCGGCCCGGTCCTCCTCCTCGATCAGCAGATGGCCGCGTACCGCCAGGTCAACGATGGTGGCCGTCACGTCGATGACATCGGCCCGCTCGTCGATCAGCGTGCCGATCTGGCCGGGCCGCACCCCGTCCGGCGGCTCGAACCGGGACCCCTCGACCGGCGCGTGGTCGCCCTCGGCCGCCCGCTTGCCGACCACTCGGGCGTCCCGCCCGCGCAGCAGGTAGAGCCCGCCGAGCCCGCCGATCAGCAGCGCCAGCAGCCCGGCCAGCGCCGCGACCGTGACCCCGTTGACCGAGAACGCGGTCGCCACCGTGCGCCGCCGCTCGAAGATCGGCTTGCCGCCGGTCGCCCCTGCGGGGAGGCCCACCACGACCGTCAGGTACTCGCCGGCCGACATCCGCTGCTGGATAAAGATCCCCTGCGTGTGGGTGTGGTTGGTGTAGAACTGCGTGCAGCCGATCGCGCTGTCCAGCGGCCCGGCGAAGCAGTTGACGTTGCGGATCGGCGCCCCGCCGTCCACGGTGACGCGCGCCTCGTCCACCGGGACCTTCCAGCCGCCGACCGCCGTCCAGCGCAGCTCCTCGACCGCGCCCATCGGCGCCACCAGCCCCCGCACCTCGTAGTCCAGCACGACGGTGCGGCGGCCCGTGAGCGGCGCGTTCCCGGTGACCTTGAGCAGCGTGCGGGTGTCGTTCTCCGTCACCGCGACCTGGGCGGGGCCTCCGTCGGGACTGGACGCGCGCACGTTCGCGATCGGGTTCACCCGGTCCTCGCTGACGCTGCTGTGCCGCTTGGTGACGAACGCGCGCTCCAGGCCGCGGGAGCCGCCGAACTCGTAGGTGATGGTCTCCCGCACCCGGGCGACCCCGCCCCGCCCGATCCGCAGCGCCACCTCATCCTTGATCACCCGCTCGGGCGCGGCCACGGTGGACGGGGCCTCGGGGCCGGTCGCGGCGGCGACGGCCGGGACGGTGCCGAACAGAGGACCGAGCAGGGGGAGGAGGGCGGCGATGGCCAGGGAGGCGACCAGTGGTCGCGAGCAAGCCGGCATGGCCGCCCATCGTAGCCGTTGCGGCTGGACGCCGACGTTCCACGCCGGAGTACGGCATACACCACCTGTGCGATGATTTTCCGCTATGGCAGGTCACAATCCCCCACCCGCGCCCCCGAGCGCCGAGGTGCGGGCGGGCCTGCCGGGTGGCCCGCCTGGCACGATCTACCGGTACGAGCCGCGCCGCCCCGCCCCGCGCCGCGCCCCCGGCGGGACGATCGCGGGCATCCTCGGCGCGCTGGCCTCGGCGGTCGTGGTGGTCGTCCTGGGCTTCGCGCTGTTCGGCCCCGGGGACGGCGGCGTGTCCGGCCCCGACATCCTGCGTCCCGGCGCGCAGGCGGGCAAGGAGACCGCCACCTCGAACCGGCTGTACACGACGGGGCCGCTGGATCCGGTGAGCTGCCGGCTGCCGTCCATCGCGCCCGGCGCCGACTCCATGCGCCGGTTCATGAACGTGCTGAGCGACTGCCTGGACGGCTCGTGGCGCGGCCAGTTCGGCAAGGCGCGGATGCCGTTCTCCCCGCCCAACCGGATCTTCTGGGACGCGCCCGGCCGCGGCCCGTGCGGCACGTACCCGAGCCCGGGGGCGTCGGCGTTCTACTGCCCCGCCAACAACACGATGTACGTGGGGCTGGAACACATCGTGGAGACCTCGGGCGGTGAGCCGCTGTCGCACTACGCGGTGTTCGCCAGGGTCATCGCGCACGAGTACGGCCATCACGTCCAGGACCGCGCGGGGATCCTGCTGTACGGGCAGCAGGAGATGGAGCGGCAGCGGGACGCGGCCGCCCGTGCCGCCGTCAGCCGGCGCATCGAGTTGCAGGCGCAGTGCTTCGCGGGCGCCTTCCTGGGCGCCGAACGCGCCACGCTGCCGATGACGCGCGCCCAGTACGCCGCCCTGATCAACGACGTCCAGGGACGCGGGGACGAGCGGCAACCCGAGGACAAGCGCGACCACGGATCCAGCCGCAACTACGCGGGCTGGGTGGTGAAGGGCTACCGCGACCAGCGCCTCGCCGTCTGCAACACCTGGACGGCACCCGCGGAAGACGTTGACTGACCGACACCCGGAGCGGAGTGGAGGGTGGCGGTCAGTCTGCTTTCTCGGGGGTGTGGGGTTGCCCCCCCTCGCGTGGGTGTGGGGTTGCCCCCCTCGCGTGGTCCCGGTCACAGGTTTGAGATCATCTGATCACGGGATGTGAGCACCATCACGGCCGTGTGCTAGCAAGAGTGCTTGCAATAGCAAGCACCATGACGCAGGGTGGAGACATGGCGGGTTCCAAGGTCGGTTCCCTCGGGGAGTACATCCGCGAGCAGCGCACCCGGGCGAAGATCTCGCTGCGCCAGCTCGCCGATGTCTCGGGTATCTCCAACCCGTACCTGAGCCAGATCGAGCGCGGGCTGCGCAAGCCCAGCGCGGAGATATTGCAGCAGATCGCGAAGGGGCTGCGCATCTCCGCCGAGGCGCTGTACGTGCAAGCGGGGATCCTGGAGGACCGCGAGGCCGACACCGACGTCCAGGCCGCGGTGCGGGCCGACCTGATGCTCACCGAACGTCAGAAGCAGGTGCTGCTCGACATCTACGCCTCGTTCCTGAAGGAGAACGAGGCGGACGGAACGGTCGGGCGCGACACGGCTCCCAAGGACGAGAACGCGGACGACAACGAGGGCGAGGACGCGTCCGCGGAGCCACACCACGAACCACGGAACGGGAGCGCCCACGAGGACTCCCGCCAGGACAAGGAGGAGGCCGGATGACGATCACCAACACCATCCGCGAGAACAAGGCCGTCCACACGGTCGCCGGGGTGGGCGACCTCGCGTACGAGAAGCTCCGCGAAGTGCCGGAGCAGGTGAACAGGGCCCGCGAGTCCGCCGGCAAGTACCAGGGCGAGATGCGCGAGAACCTCGACAAGTACCGCGTGCAACTCCGCGAGGCCGTCGACCGGTACCGCGGCGAGGTCCGGGAGAACGTGGGCCGGATCGAGGTCAAGGACCTTCCCGGTGTCGCCGTCTCGTACGCGACCCACTTCGGCACCCGCGCCGTCGAGCTGATCGACGAGCTGGCCGAGCGCGGCCGGAAGGTCGTCCACAAGGAGGCCGCCGGGAGGGCCGAGATCACCGAGACGCCGGCCACGGCCCCCAAGCCCCGCGCCGCCCAGCAGAAGAGGACGGCGCAGAGCCGTACCCGCAGCGGCTCGACCCGCAAGACCCAGAGCTGACGTAGTTCGCTTTCCCACGGAACCCGGCCGGGATCAACCGGCCGGGTTCCGTCGTTGACTAGGGTGGGCACACGATCGAAGGCGAGTCGCGGCGACGGAACGGTGATCACTATGGTGGACGGACTCTTCTACTTCTTCTGGTTTCTGGCCATCGTCGCCTTCGTCTTCGAGGTCGTCGCCCTCGTCGACATCCTTCAGGTGCCCGAGGGCGCCTTCCCCGCGGCGGACAAGCAGACCAAGAAGCTCTGGCTGATCCTGCTGGTGGTCGCCAACGTGGTCGGGCTCGGCGGCGCGGCCGGGATCCTGCCGCTGCTGTCGTTCCTGCCGATCGCCGCGTTCATCGTGGCGGCGATCTACCTGGCGGACGTGAAGCCCGCGGTGAAGCCGTACAAGAACAAGGGGAAGGGTGGGGGCTCCAGCTCCGGCCCCTACGGACCTTGGTGAACCCTGCACGAGTCTCAGGAAGCCGACGATGACCAAGACCACCCATGGCCGTACCGCGCGGCTGGAACTGGACGACCAGGCCCTCCGCGACTGGGACGCGCTCGTCCTGGACGCGAGCCCCGAGGGGATCGTCCTCGACCGTTCGGCCTTCTACCCCGGTGGCGGCGGCCAGCCGCCCGACCACGGCGTGCTGCTCTGGCAGGGCGTCCAGACCCGCATCGCCGGGGTGCGCAAGGGTGATGACCTGGAGCTGATCCCGGTGGAGGGCGACCCTGTCCCGCCGGTCGGCACGTCCGTCCGCTGCTCCGTCGAGGACGAGCGCAGGACCGCGCTGATGCGCACCCATTCCGGTCTCCACCTGCTGTGCGGTGTGGTGTTCCGGGATTACGGCTGCCTGGTGACGGGCGGCAATATGGATCCC
>NZ_JBIMPP010000131.1:0-6753 GCF_043906805.1 Actinomadura sp. SCN-SB
CCCCGCCCCCCGCCCCCCAGAGATCACCGACCAGGCCCTTCCCCGTCCGCTCCGCGGAAGGAGACGGGGACGCGGCGACTGATGCGTCTGTGCCATCGTCATCTCAGCCCGCCCTCCCGGGCGCTTCATAAAGTAAAATGTTTACCCTATTATCTCACCGTCCGCGTTATCAGTCGACACGGCCGGCTGGGATCCACGACACCGGCCCGGGACCGCCTTCGAGCACCGCGGGCCGACGACCACGAAGGAGCACGCCACGATGCGGTATCGCCGGCTCGGCCGGACCGGGGTCCAGGTCAGCGTCCAGTGCCTGGGCGCGATGATGTTCGGCGCCGTGGGCAACACCGACCACGACGACTGCGAGCGGATCGTGCACCGGGCGCTGGACGGCGGGATCAACTTCATCGACACCGCCGACGTCTACTCCCGCGGCGAGAGCGAGGAGATCGTCGGCCGCGCGATCAAGGGACGGCGCGATGACGTCGTGCTGGCCACCAAGTGCTTCAACCCGATGGGCAAGGACCGCAACCGGCGCGGCGGATCGCGCCGCTGGATCGTGCGCGCCGTCGAGGACAGCCTGCGCCGGCTGGGCACCGACCACATCGACCTCTACCAGGTTCACCGCCACGACTGGCACACCGACCTGGAGGAGACCCTGAGCGCGCTGGACGACCTGGTCCGCCAGGGCAAGGTCCTCTACCTGGGGTCGTCCACCTACCCCGCCGACTGGATCGTCGAGGCCCAGTGGGCGGCGCGGCGGCGCGGCACCGCGCGCTTCGTCTGCGAGCAGCCCCAGTACTCCCTCTTCGCCCGCTCCGTCGAAGACGCCGTGCTGCCCGCCGCGCAGCGCCACGATATGGCCGTCATCCCCTGGAGTCCGCTGGCGGGCGGCTGGCTGACCGGCAAGTACCGCCGCGGCCGCCCGGCCCCCGAAGGCTCCCGGTTCGCCGCGGGCGGCGCCTCTGCCGCCAGAGCCCGGCGCCCCCGTATCGACGAGGATCCCAGCAGCCCGGTCCGCTTCGACGCGGTCGAGAAGCTGACCGAGATCGCTGATGATGCCGGCATCTCGCTCACCCACATGGCCTTGGCCTTCGTGGCCGAACACCCCGCGATCACGTCGACCATCATCGGCCCCAAGACCATGGACCAGCTCGACGACGCCCTGGCCGCGGCCGATCTCGAGCTCGACAGCGCCACCCTCGACGCCATCGACGAGGTCGTCCCGCCAGGGACCGACATCGCGGGCATAGAGCACTTCACCGGCAGCCCGGCGCTGCGTCCGCACAACCGGCGCCGCCCGAGGCGGCCCGACGCGATCGGTGGGGTGTGACGCCAAAGTCATACCTGTTCGCAAAAAAGAGGGCATGGTTTAATCCGATTTAACACGCGCGAAACGCTCGCAGCGGGGGTGGTGGGCGCGACCGTACCGGCCGACACCATCGGAGGTCAGGGGTATGTCCTCAGCAGCGTCCGGGCAACCGTCGTCAGGGCCGCTGGCCGGGCTGTCGGTCATCGATCTGTCCACCACCATGCCGGGCGCGCTGGCGACCCAGTTCCTCGCCGAGGCGGGCGCGGACGTCGTGGTCGTCGAGCCGCCCGGCGGCAGCCCGCTGCGCACGGCGGCCGCCTGGCCGGTGATCGCCGGCGGCAAGCGCAGCGCCGTCCTCGACGTCCACAAAGGCGGCGACCGAGCGACGCTCGACGGGCTGCTTCGCAGGGCCGACGTCGCGGTCACCACCCTGCGCCCCCGTACGGCCGAGCTTCTCGGCTTGACCCCCGACCGGATGGCCGCGCTGAACCCGCGCCTGGTGAGCGCGGCCATCACGGGCTGGGGCTCGGACGGGCCTTGGCGTGACCTGAAGGGCTACGAGGGCCTGGTCATGGCCAAGCTCGGCATGTTCCACGCCAAGCAGGCGATGGTGGCGCGCCAGGGTCCCGCCTTCGTGTCGGTTCCGTACGCCACGTGGGGCGCCGCGCAGACGGCGGTGCACGGCATCCTCGCGGCGCTGCTCGAACGGGAGGGCAGCGGTCTGGGCCAGGCCGTCGAGGCCGATCTGGTCCGTGGCGCATGTTCGACACCTGGACCTGGTTCGAGCAGCTGGTGGGGATCCGGTGGCCGGAGGCCTACACCCCGGTCGGCGCCCAAGACGAGAAGGGCGACCCGCAGAGCGCCCTGCAGTACCCGCTGCTGACCGCACAGACCAAAGACGGCCACTGGCTGCAGTTCGCGCAGGTCCAGCCGCGGCTGTTCCGCGCGATGATGGAGGAGTTCGACCTCTTCCCGCTGCTGGCGGACCCGAAGTGGAAGAACTTCCCCATGCTCGAGACCGCGGAACTGCACAGCGAACTGCGCGAGTTCATGCTGAACAAGGTCCGCGCCCGCACGCTGGCCGAATGGCAGCAGGTCTTCGAGACCAACCACGACATCAACGCCGAGATCTTCCGTTCCGGGCCGGGCGTCCTGGACCACCCGCAGCTCCTCCACGACGGCCGGGTCGCCGTCGTGGACGACCCCGAGCGCGGCCCGGTGCGCCGGCCGTCGCCGATGGTCCACACCGGTGGCGGGCCGCTGTCGCCACCGCGCCCCGCACCCCGGCTCGACGAGCACGGCGAGCAGGTTCGCGCGGAGGGCTCAGCGGGCGAGGACCCGGTGGCCGCAACCCCGGAGGCTCCAGGAGGAGCCGGGCTGCCGCTGGAGGGCGTCACGGTGCTGGACCTCGGGCTGATGTTCGCCGGGCCGTTCGGGGCCACGATCCTGTCCGACCTCGGTGCCCGCGTCCTGAAGATCGAGAACCTGGAAGGGGACCAGATCCGCAAGCTGGTCGCGTTCCCGGAGGCGGCGGGCGCGCGGGTGATGCAGGGTAAGGAGAGCATCGCGCTCGACATCGGCACCGACGACGGCAAGCGGATCCTGCGCGAACTGGTAGGCCGCTGCGATGTGGTGCTCCAGGCGTTCCGGGCCGGGGCCGCAGAGCGGGCGGGCTTCGATGCGGACACGCTACGCGCGCTGAACCCCGACCTGGTTTACGTCAACGCTCCCGGGTACGGCACCGACGGCCCGTTCGGCGACCGTCCGGCCTACGCGCCATCGATCGGCGCCGCCACCGGCCTGGCACTCACCGACGTCCCGGACGCCGCGTCCGCGACCGGGTCGATGCGGGAGATCAAGTCGGCGGCGACCCGCCTGTTCGCCGCTGCGGCCGTGCCGAGCCTGCAGGCGGATGGGATCGCGGCGCTCGGCGTTGCGTCCACCCTGCTGCTCGGCCTGGTGGCCCGCGCCCGCCGCCGCCCGCTCGGCCCGCTCACGGTCACGATGCTGGGCACCGCCGCGAACGCGCTGGCCGACCAGGTCGTCGACTACGCGGGCCGTCCCGCCGCACCGCTGGTGGACCCCGGCGGCCACGGTTTCTGTGCGCTGTACCGGATGTACCAGGCGGCCGAGGGATGGGTGTTCCTGGCGGCACCGGCCGATCGGGAGTGGGCACCGCTGGTGGCGGCGCTCGGGGCGGAGACCGAACTGGCCGGCGAACGGTTCGCGACACCGCGGGCGCGGCGGGAGAACGACGGTGCGCTGGCGGAGGCGCTGGGGAAGATCTTCGCCATCCGGCCCGCTGCCGAGTGGGAGGGCCTGCTCACCAAGGCCGACGTCGGCTGCGTCCAGGTCACCGAGGCCCCGCCCGAGACCCGGATGCAAACCGTTCCGGAGCTGGTCGACGAGTACACCGCGACGGCGACCAGCCCGGTGTTCGACGAGCATCTCCGCGTGGCGCCGCCCGTCCGCTTCTCCCGCTCGCGCACCCAGGCCAAGGGCGGCTGCCTGTGCGGCGAGCACACCGACGCGGTGCTCCGCGAACTCGGCTACGGCGACAAGGAGATTGCCGACCTGCGCGAACGCAAGGTCATCGGCTAGGCGCCCTGCTGGGGACCGGGGGCGGGTCCGAAGCCAAGGAGGCTAATATTTAGCCTGATATTCTGGGAGGCCCGTCCTCGTAAAGGAGACCCATGGCCCAGCGACCGGGCACCGGATCGCCCGCGGCGGCCGAACCCGTCCGGATTCCGCGCGGCATCCAGCGCAGCGCGCGCACGTCGGAGATCGTAGCCTCGTCCATCCGGGGGCAGATCGCGCGCGGCGAGCTCAAGCCCGGCGACCGGTTCCCCGCCGAGGACGAGCTGATGGAGGTCTTCGGCATCGCCCGCACCACGCTCCGCGAGGCGCTGCGCATCCTGGAGTCCGAGGGCCTGGTCACAGTGGTGCGCGGCCGGCACGGCGGCCCCCGGGTGACCAGCCCCACCGTCGAGCACATCGCCCGGATGTACGCCCTGCTCCTGCAGATCGAGGGCGTCACCATAGACGACCTCTACGACTCCCGGGCCGCCATCGAACCCTGGCTGGCCCGCCGGTTCGCCGAGACCCGCACCCCCAAGGCCCTGGCCGACCTCAAGTCCGCGATCGAGGCGGCGGCCACCGCCACGCACGACGACGACGGCGCGGCCTTCGGCGAGGCAGCGGCAAGGGTGCACGAGACCCTGTTCGAGCACGCCGGCAACGCCTCGATGGCGATCTTCGCGCGGCTGCTGAACGAGCTGGTCACCGGGTTCTACCGAAAGTCGGGCCAGGCCGCGGGGGTGACCGAGCGCAAGCGCGCCGTCCGCTCCTACCGCAAGTTCTACAAGCTCGTGGAGGCCGGTGACGCCGAGGCGGCCGAGGAGCACTGGGGCCGGCACATGTCCTATGTCGGGGCGAACGTGCCCGCGGGCCACCCGCTGGAGCTCTTCACCTAGAGGTGGATCAGCGTTCGCGGTCTGCGATCCAGCGCCGCACCGCGTCGCGATGTTCCTGCGAGCGGCCCGAACGGACCATCCGCTCGCTCTCGCGCGGCAGCGCCTCGCGCAGGTCCATCGTCTGCGCGTCCCGCACGTTCTCCTTGATCAGGGCGTACGCGCCGCGCGGACCGGCCGCGATCTCCCGCGCCCAGGCCGCCGCCGCGGCGGGCAGGTCGCCGTCGGGCACCACCCGGTTGAACAGGCCCAGCCGCTCTCCCGCCGCGGCGTCGATGGGCTCGGCGCCGATCAGGAACTCCAGCGCACGGGCCGGTCCGAGCATCCGGGTCAGCGCCCAGGGGCCGCTGAAGTCACCGCTGAACGCCAGCCGCGACCAGCCGCCGATGAGGGTCGCCGAGGCCGCGGCGATCCGGAGATCGGCGGCCAGCGCCAGCCCGATCCCGGCGCCCACCGCGGGGCCGGGCAGCGCGGCGATCGAGATCTTGGGGCTCTCCCGGAGCATGACGACCATGCGGGCCAGATGGGTGAGCGCCGCCGCCTCGTCGCCCTCCTCCCCGCGCCGTCCTGTGCCCTCGCGGACGTCCCCGCCCGCGCAGAACGCCGATCCGACCGCCGTGAACAGCACGCAGCCGACCTCGTCGTCTCCATCGTAGGCCTCGATCAGGCGGGGGATCGCGTCGTACATGTCCGGGTGCAGAGCGTTCCGGCGCTCGGGCCGGTTCAGCTCGATCACCCCGACCCCGCCGGCGACCCGGCCCAGGACGGTCTCCGTCCCAGTGTCGACCTGCCGGGCCTTCACAGCCCACCGACCAGGTCACCATAGGCGTGCAGGCTCTCCACGGCCGCCTGGACGCCGGAACCGGGCGGCCGGAGCACGAACCAGGTCGCCCCGGCTTCGGCCAGCCGGCCGAGATGATCGCGGTGCTCCTCGGCGGATCCGGCACCGGGCGACCAGCGGCTGTACGGCGTCTGCACCTGCACGTCCACCCGGGTGTCCACCCCCTGCGCGGCCGCGGCCAGTTCCCTGAGCTCCGCCACGGCGGCGGCGAGCCGGCCGACGCTGCTCAGCGCGGGGGTGCGGGTGGTGCGGGCGAGGGTCTCATCGATTATCAGTGGGCTCCAGCCCTGGTGCTCGGCGGCCCGCCGCCGTGCCCGTGCGCTGTTGCCGCCGATCCAGATCGGCGGGCCGCCGGGCTTCTGGACGGGACGAGGCAGCGCGGCGACACCCTCGGCCTGGAAGTGCCGGCCTTTGTACTCGTACGGGTTGTGGCTCCAGACGCCGCGCAGCACCTCCAGCGCCTCGTCGAACAGCTCGTTGCGCTGCTCGAACGGGACGCCCAGCGCGCGGAACTCCGACTTCATGTACCCGCCGCCCGCCACGAGCGTCATCCGCCCGCCGGAGAGCACGTCCACGGTCGCCACGCTCTTCGCCGTCAGGAAGGGGTTCCGGTACGGCAGCACGAGCAGGTACGACATCAGCCGCAGTCGTTCGGTCACCGCGGCGCAGAAGGACAGGGCCGAGGGGACGTCCAGCGCCTCGTGCCCGCCCGCGTCCAGCCACCGCTGGGATGGGGCCGGATGGTCGGTGAACGCGATCGCGTCGAGTCCGGCGCGTTCGGCGGCCTGGGCGACCTCGCGCATGCCGTCCGGGGTCAGGAGCTCGGGATCGTACCCGGGCTCGCTCACCGGATAGTCGACGGTGATCCGCAGCGCCCTGTCGCGGCTGCTCATGGGGTGACGCCGTACCGGTCGAGTTCGTGGCGGACCATGCCGTCCAGCGTGGGGGCGGGCGGCTCGGGAAGCTCGACGCGGGGCCGGTCGCGGGTGGGGAGCAGGACGACGGCGGTGCCGGGGGTGGTGGTCTCGCCGCGCTGGTTCTCGCACCGCACCTCGATGTGAACCTCGTTGCGGCCGTCCTGCTGGACCTTGTCGGTGACCTGGCCGCGCACCCAGGTCACGTCACCGATGTAA
>NZ_JBIMPP010000132.1:0-6233 GCF_043906805.1 Actinomadura sp. SCN-SB
TGTCGTCGACCTCCGACAAGTCGGCGGAGGCGTAGAGCCGCCGGCGTCGCAGGGACCGAGGTGGGCCTTGACGTTCACCGTCGTGGCATCCTTTCCCCCTCGGTTGCTCCGCCGCCGGTATCTACGCCGACGTAGACGTTCGGCTGTTCGGTCCGGCCTTAAGGACGACGGCGGCTGCGTCCTCGGCGGACTGGCGGGCCAGTTGCGGTAGGAGGCTGGTGTAGATGTCGGCGGCGATCGTGATCGAGGACAGCCGCAGCGTCTCTTGCACGACCTTCATGTCGTACCCGGCGGCCAGTAGGAACGTCGCAGCGCCGTGCCGTAGATCGTGCAGCCGTATCGGGGGCAGCCCGGCCTCCATCGACAGTTGCTCGAACTGTTCGGTGACCTGGTTGGGGGTGACCGGCTCGCCCAGCGGAGTAGTGAAGACGTATCCGGTCTCCACCCAGGCGTCCCCGGCTGCGAGACGTTCTGCGTTCTGGCGGGCCTTGTGCGCGCGCAGGACCTTGATGGTGCTGCTGTCCAGGCTGATTGTGGCTTCGCCTGCGTAGGTCTTGGGCTGGCCTTCGAAGGTGTCGGGGCCGATCTGGGTGATTTGCCAGCGGATGGTGGCGGCGCCGTTCGTCAGGTCCAGATCGGACCAGCGCAGCCCGCAGGACTCGCCGCGGCGCAGGCCGCGGAAGGCGATCAGGTGGTACTGGGCGTACAGCCGGTGGCCGCGGGCGCGGTCAAGGAATGTGCGGGTCAGGGCCGGTGTCCACACCATCACCTTGGAGGGGCGTGGAGCGCCGATGTAGGCGTCCAGCCGGTTGATCCGCTCTCCGATCCGTTTGTGCGGTTCGAGCTGGGATTGGCGTTTGCGGCGGGCGTTCATCGTCTCGATGTGGGCGGCGAAGTCGCGTTCCCAAGCGGCGATGCGCTCGTCGGTCCACACCAGCGCCTTGGGTGCCTTGCCGGACGGTAGTTCGACGAGAGCGGCGACGTTCACCTCGATCAGCCGTTCCCGGACGGCTTTGCTCAGCGCGGAGCGTAGCGTCGCCCGGATCCGCTGCTTGGTGGCCGGGCCGACCATCCGGCGGCCCTTGACTTTGGCGCGCAGTTTCAGGTCGCCGGATTCGCGGGCCCGGGTGATGGTCTCGTTAAGTTCGTCGATCGCGTCGAAGATGCGGTCCACGTCGCGGACGCGGAGCCGGTCCAGCCGGATCCGGCCCAGGTGAGGATTGAGGTAGAGGTGAATGTGGTTGGTGTAGCTGCGGCGGGTTCCCTCGCGCAGGTTCTTGCGTCCGGCCAGCCAGGATTCTAGGTACTCACCTACGGTCACCGACCGGGCCAGGTCTTGGCCGGTGCGCATCTTCCGGCGGACTTCTTCCGGTTCTGGGAGCGCCTTGGTGTCGCGGACGGTGGCAACGATCAGGTCGGCGATCTGTACCCGTGCTGTCTCATCGTCTCCAGCGATGGCCAGTAGTTCCTTGGCCTGGTTCATGTCTGTTTGAGCCACGTCCTGGGTGGCGAACCCGTATCGGCGCAGCGGCGCGCGGCGGTCGCCTGCGGCTGTGGGCGGAAGTTCGAGCTGGTAGCCCCAGGAGCCGTGGTTCTTGCTCCAACGGCCATCGGCGCGCCGCAGTTTCGGGCATTTCGTTCTCAGCAACCTCCCATCGTGGTCTCGGCACCCGCAGGTCTTGGATGTGCTCCCCTTGGCGGCCATTCAGCCTTCCTCCTGGCGTTGAGCGGGCTGCCCGTCCTGCGGCTGGCCGAGGCAGGTGTCCACGGCGAGGCCAAGGCTGGTGAGCAGGTCGGCGGCGCGCACCCGGTAGCAGCGGCCGACCCGCAGCACCCGGCACGGGAACGTTCCGGTCCTGGCGAGCTGGTAGGCCGTGGTGCGTCCGATGCCGAACGCTCGTCCTGCGGTGACCAGATCGACGGTGACGGGCAGCGAACGGATCTCCGCCGGTGTCAGCCCGCCCTTCACTCCACACCTCCGGCTCGACGCCGGCGAGCGGGACCACCGGCCCGCCGGTTTCGGCTCCGCCCCCGGTCGTGGCGCATGGGCCACGACCGGACGGAGCCAGGTGTATCGGTGTCGGGTGTAGGGGTGTCATGGGCCTTCTCCAGCGGATCAGGATCGTTCCGGCGGTCGCGGCAGCCCGCCGCATCCCGCGGGTGCGGGTGTGCGCGTGGGTGTCCGGTCGTGCCGGGGCGCCGGTATGCACGCTCGCCTCGACACCGCACGTCAAGCCCGTCGCCGGCGCGTGGGAGGGAACGGACGACGGTGACGGGCGGACGGGTGAACTGGCGCTGTCTCGGAATCGTGGTCAGGTGCCAGCTCGTCCCACAGGGGTAGGCGCGGAGCCGGATTCCGGGTGCGGCGATGCGGGCGGCGCGTCGGGCGTCGCGCCGGGTCAGGTAGCGGGCCCGGCCGCAGCGCGGGCAGGTGCCCAGCTGCAGCCGCCCCAGCACCTCCTCCATCCGCCTCCGGCTGGTCCGGCTCCCCGGACGGCTGCGGCGCGGGCTGATGGGGCGGTTCATCGTGGTCACGTCGCTGGTCATCTGTGCTTCCCTCGCGCAAGTCGTCGGCGTGCTGGAACAGAAGAAGGTCTTCGTGGGCGGTGATGCAGGCGGGAATGCCTTTGTCGCGGGCGCGGCGGGTTTCGAGCATTTGGAAGAACGAGGCCCGCGTGACCAGCCCGCCGTCTCTCAGCCCGGCGAGGAGCGCCACCAGGCGGCCGGTCAGGACCAGTCCGTACTGGTGGGCGGTGTCGATGACGTGGCCAGGCAGATCGATCAGCTCGCCGCGCACGCGGATCGGGCGGACGGTGACGGCGATGACCCCGCCCGGACGCAACAGCTGGCTGCTGGCAGCCAAGATCTGTCCGAAGCCGTCCAGGAGTTCGGGCATGCTGCGATGGGCGAGGTTGCCGCGGTCGGTGGAGTAGCGATGGTTCCACTTGGTGACCGGGCCGTCCCCTTGACGGGTCCCGGAGCGGACATGGCCGTGGGTCTGCGAGCCGTAAGGCGGTGAGGTGAGCACCAGCGCGGCCTTCCCCCGCAGACAGGCGTGAGCGGTGGCGATGGTGCGGGCGTCACCGATCGCCAGGTGGGCGGTTCCGGTGGCGCCCTGCTGCTGAGCCAGCAGGAGATTGGCGGCTGTCAGCCGCGCCCATTCGGGCTCGTACTCCATCCCCGCGGCGTTGCGGCCGAGGTGGATCGCTTCGACGAGGGTGGTGCCGATCCCGCACATCGGGTCGATCACCAGATCGCCGGGCGCGGTGAGTTCCTGGATGATCTGGGCGGCGATGGCGGGCAGCATCTTGGCCGGGTGCCGCATCGACTCAGGGGTGTAGCGGCCCTTGCGCTGCAGCCGGGACGGCTTTTGCCCGGTCGCCAGCACCGACGCCAGTCGGGTTTCCTGACATGGCGCACTCATCGGGCGCCTCCGCTCTGTGGCTTGAGCAGCAGACAGACGTCGGCATGCACCGAGACGGCAGGCGGCAGGGCGCGCGAGCCGGCGTTGCGTAGTTCGGCTAGGTCGGCGGGGCCCGCCTGGACGACTAGGGAGTCGCCCTCGATCGGGACGCGCAGCGCGATGACGTGCTGGGCGTAGCGGAAACCCAGCCCTTGTGCTAGGCGGATGAGGCGTGGTGCGGGGTCGATCAGCCGGTTGTTCTCGTGCCGGGCGGTGGTGATCAGTGCCAGCACCCCACCCGGTCTTAGCACCTTCCACGCCGCGGTCAGGAACAGCCCCAGCTGCTCGTGGCTGAGCATCCACAGATCGGCGCGACAGGCCGGGCAGGACCGCTCGACCACACGCTTAGGGATGCCCCCACCGGTTTCGTACGGGGGTGGGGCCGCGATGACCATGCCGACCTCACCGAGGTGGTCGGCCAGGCCGCGGGCCATCTGGTCGGGGCGGCACGGACGCATCGCCACCTGCCCGAGCCGGTCTTCGGGCAGCGTGGCGCGCAGGCGGGAGCCGATGTGCTGGGCGAGCGGGAAGTGCGGTACCAGCGCCAGGCCGCGCCGGTTGAGGTCGGTCGCGGCGACCAGGGTGGCTTCGCTGGTGGTGAACGCCTCGGCGACCACATCTCCTTCGCGGGTGCACAGGGAGATCAGGTGCCGGGCGAGCTGGTGTCCGACGGCCTGTCGGTGCCGCGCGCAGATCTGAGGATTGTGGGGGCTAGTGCGGTGTGGCGCCCTAGTGGTGGACGGTTTGTCGTCGTTGGCTTGGGCGGAGTGGTCCGAACACAGCCATACCGTGAGCGGCAGCATCCGCCGGGACCGGTCTGCGGTGTCGGTGCTTTTGGGGTGGCTGTCGCCGGGGTCGTTCGGGTTGGACGGTGCGTGATGCATCTGCTGGGTGACCCGAGACGATCACCCGATCCCCTTGTGCACCCATGAAGCACCGCCATCCGGCCGGGTTTTGACGCGGCGGACGGGTCATGATCCGGCAAAGAGCAAGCGCAGCACGCATTGCGTGATGGTTCGTGATCGTGCGCGGTGCCGCGGGCCGGTGATGGCGCGATCGCTGCCTTTCCGGGTCGGGCTGCGGCGGCTGCCGAGGGTCAAGGTTCGGCAATCTCTGGCAGACGGCGCGTGAATTCCGTGGTTGAGGCGGTGCTTCATGGGCGCCAGTTGAGATCACGGGCCGGTGCGGCTCGGGTGGACGGTTTCATCCGGTCCCCGCCGTGCGCATCCCGTCTTCACAGTCGCCCTCGCAGAGGAGGACGCCCATCACCTGGGCCGTACCGGCCACGTGATCCCCCTGGCAGTGGTTCTTCCCGACGTCAGATTTCGGAGATGCTGCCATGCGCACCACCCGCCGCCTTCGCCACACCAAGCCGATGTCCTCCGACGGGCGTCCTCATGCACTGCATGCACCACGCCGAAGCGCGAGCCAGGGCCGACGAATGGCCGCCTCGTTGTTGTGGACGGCCGGGTGCCTGGCCACCGGTCTGGTGGTCCCGGGCGTGGCCGAGGCCAGCACACTGCTGGCCGAGGCGCAGTCGCTGAACCAGGTCATCGACAACCTGCGCAACGTGCTGGTCGGGCTCCTCGTGGGATTGGCGACCTTGTTCGCCACGATCGGGGGTGTCCGCTACATCCTGGCAGGCGGCGATCCCGGCGAGGTCGAGGCCGCCAAGAAGACCCTGCGGTACGCCGCCATCGGGTACAGCATCGCGGTCCTGGCGCCGATGCTGGTCAAGCTGCTGCAGAGCATCGTCGGCCAAGCATGAACCCGCACCCGCCCGCTCGCCTGATCGGGCGCTTGACGCCTCGGGCTCGGCGGCTGGTGGTGCTGATCCTGTTTCCGGCCGCCGTCCTGGGATGTGTCGTGGGCGCCAGCGCAGCCAGCACTCCATCCCCATCCCCGTCGCCGAGCCCAGCTCCAGCAGCCCCCGGCCCGGCAGTTCCGGCTCCGCCGCCATCGGCATCGCCTTCTGCGGTGCCCTCGGCACCGGCGTCGAGTCCGCGGCCGAGTCCATCGGTGCCGTCCTCAACGGCTCCAGCGCCTGCTCCTTCACCTGGCGTATCTCCGGCTCCTCAGCAGCCGGGGACCGAAGGGGAGGACTGCGGGTTGGTGGATGTCGGTTGCATGGCCAAGCGAGCAGTGAGCGGCTGGTTTCAGGAGCTGGTGACGTCGGCGGCCAAACCGATCTTCGGGTTGTTGCGGTCCACGGTGATGGGCACTCCGGAGATCGACTCGCCGGACATGGTGCGGGCCCGGCAGCTGTGGGCGACCTCGCAGACGATCGCCAACACCTGCTACGTGCTGCTCATCACCCTGGGCGGTGTGCTGTTGATGGCCGGCCAGGCACTGCCCGGGGGCGAGCTGACACCCGGACAGCTGGTGGCCCGGCTGACCGTGGCGTTTCTGGCCTCCAACCTGAGCCTGGTCTTCATCGGCTACGGGATCACCTTCGCCAACGGCATGGCCGGAGCGTTTCTGGGCGGTGCTGAGAAGCGCATCGACCCGGGCGTGGTCGCCGACCTGATCGCGGGCTATGTGACCGCGAGTCTGCTGCCGACGCAGCCGTTCACCGTCTTCATCGCGCTGGCCGTGGTGGCGCTGGCCTTGTGCGTGGCGTTCATCTACATCATCCGGGTCGCGATCACGATGGTGCTGATCGCGGCGGCGCCACTGGCGTTGATGTTCCACGCGCTGCCGATGACCGACGGCCTTGCCCGCCTCTGGTGGCGCGGCCTGACTGGGATCCTGGCGATCCAGGTCGTGCAGT
>NZ_JBIMPP010000133.1:0-6148 GCF_043906805.1 Actinomadura sp. SCN-SB
CTACGGTCGACTTGCCGCTACAACACGTTCCGGGGGAAAGGACCGAAAGTCTGCGCCTCCTGCGGCGGAGAGATGGCCCGGGTGCCGGATGGCAACACCCTGCTCACCGCACACGAATACGTGTACGTCTGTCCGGAAGACCTGTGCAACCTTCCCCCGGACCGATACACCAAACTGCCCCCGGTGACGCCGCCCTGCTCTAACCACGGCACCCCCATGCTCCTGGTGGCCGCGCCGACTGCGCACGAGCCGCGCAGATGAGCAAACCACCGTCCCCCAACCGGACCCGCATCGTCAGCACCGATGAAGGTTGACCTGCCCCTTCCCAGTGACGTGTGCGAAACCAGGTGACGCCGTGACCTCCTGCGGGGTCATGGCGTCCTCCTTCGCTGCTTCGACTGAACGTAACCGTTAGCTGCCGCCCCATCTCCCACAAGCGGCCCGGTGATCCCACCGCCAAGTAGAGCCCCCGGGCCGCACCCCTCAAGGAGGCACCGCCCATCATGAAGCCCACCGACATCACTGCGCACCCGGTCCCGGGCAAAGCTCTCTACAAGGTGACCGAGGCCATGACCATGCTGTCGCAGAGCCGCAGCGTCATCTACGAGGAGATCCGCTCCGGCCGCCTGCGCAGCATCACCCGCGGCCGCAGCCGCCTCATCCCGGCCAGCGCCATTCCCGAGTACGTCGAGCTCCTAGAGCGCGAGGCCAGCAACGAGGGGGTCGCGTGATGACCCGATCCCCCGTCCCCTTCACGGTCGATCGCAACTACGACCGCGCACACGCCAGCGACGGAGTGAGCCGCTACGGCCACTACCTCCGCGACGCGCTCGCCGCCGACCGCGGCTATGTGTGGGACTTCGACGACGAGACCGACCGTCGGCATGCCTTCGCCGCGCTGGCCTGGCGAGCCGCTACCGGCCCGGTGATGGCGCCCGGCTACGTCCGCTACCACCACCTGGTCCTCGGCGCCAAGGTGTATCGGTCGACTTGGGCTGGCGCCCTGCTGGCGTCCGTCCAGCTGGCCACGTCACCGCCAGCGGGCATCGCCCGGATGCGCCAGTGGGCCGGCTGGCCGACCGAGCTTCGCTGCGGGAACTACGTTCCCGTCGGCCCGGACGACCAGCAGATCGGCCAGCGTTCCGACTACCGAACCGGGTATGCGCTCACCACCGTGAGTCTGGAGTTCGGCCTGCAAGACGTGATGCTGCCCCGGCCGCCCGCCTCGCCGACCTCACGCGACACCGTCTACGTCGGCATGGACACGGTCCAAGCCCTCGTCGATGCCCTCAACATCATCGTCTCTCCCGTCCTGGAGGTCTCGTGAGCACCGTGACCAGCGTTCCCAGCGGCAAGGACCCCGATGAGAAGCTCACGCTCCAGGCTGTCTGCAAGGAGCTGAAGATCTCGCGGTCGACCTTCTACGAGTGGCGCCAGAAGCAGGTGGCGCCCCCGTGCTACACCCTGCCGAACGGGCAGCTCCGCATCGTCCGGAGGGACTTCGAGATGTGGCTGCACGCGAGGAAGGACGTCTCGTGAGACGAGGCTCCAAAGCGGGCCCCTCTTCCCCAGCGGAGGAGGGGCCCGCCTCTCGTCAGGTGTCTTACGACGTCCGGATCTGGGGCATCCGGAAACGCTCCTCCAAGCAGGGAAACCGCTACCAGGTCCGCTGGACCGTCGCGGGTGAGGTCAAGTTCGCGACCTTCGTGAAGGTGGGGCTCGCGAAAAGCCACCGTGCCAAGCTGCTCACCGCCGCGAATGAGGGCGAAGCGTTCGACGTGGTGACCGGGCTGCCGCTTTCCATGCTTCCACGGGAGGAGGAGCCGGAGCAGCAGGGGCCGTCGTGGTACGAGTTCGCCCTCGCCTACGCAGACATGAAGTGGCCGGCCGCCTCGGCCGCGAGTCGGCGGGGCATCGCGGAGGCGCTCGCGACCGCGAGCCTGGCGCTCGTGCCCTGGGAGGGGCGGCACCCCGATCGGCAGGACCTCTACCGGGCCTTGTCGACATGGGCGTTCAACGTCACCGCCCGCGCCGCCGGACTCCCCGCGGAGCTGGAACCGACGATCCGGTGGGTGGAGAAGCATTCCATGCCGCTGGTGGCGCTCGCCGATGGTGACGTGCTCCGCTCGGTGCTCGACCAGCTGGCCCGATGCCTGGACGGCTCGGCGGCCGCGGCATCGACCTACCGCCGCAAACGCGCCACCCTGTTCAACGCGCTCAGCTATGCGGTCGAGAAGCAGCACATCGAGGTCAACCCGCTGCTCACCATGAGCCGCACGGCGCCAAAGAACACCGAGACCATCGACCGGCGCCGGGTCGTGAACGAGGCGACCGGTCTCAGGCTGGTGATCGCTGTCGGCCGTCAGGGCGCGACGGGACGCCATCTGAAGGCGTTCTTCGGCTGCCTCTTCCTTGCCGGTCTACGTCCAGGGGAGGCGACCGCTCTCACCGAGGACGAGCTCGCCCTGCCAGAGAACGACAACGAGTGGGGATGGTTCGACCTCGGTGACTCCTCGCCACAGACCGGTGGCGAGTGGACCGACAGCGGGAAGCGGGAGGTCCGGCCGCTCAAGCATCGCAGCGCGAAGGAGACCAGGCCCGTGCCGATTCCTCCGCCGCTGGTGAAGCTGATCCGCCGGCACCTGCTCGAATTCGGCACCGCGCCGGACGGGCGCCTGTTTCGGGCCGCGAAAGGCGGCTTGCTCTCCGAGAGCGTCTACACCCGTGTCTGGGGTGAAGCACGAAGTGACGTGCTCACCCCGGCGGAGGTCCAGTCGGTGCTGGCGGAACGGCCGTACGACCTGCGGCACGCCCGTCTGTCGATCTGGCTGAACGCTGGGATCGCACCGCCACAGGTGGCCGACTGGGCGGGCAACAGCGTGCCCGTCCTGCTGCGGGTCTACGCCAAGTGCCTGACCGACTCGACCGAGACCGCGCTGAGGAAACTGGGACACCCCGGCGTCCGGGACGCCCAGGCCGACGACGTCGACCTGCCGGACGTGGCGGAGGACGAGCGTCCAGTGGAGGAGGTGACGTGGTACGAGCTGGCCATCGCCTACCTCGACGACAAGTGGGAGGCAGTCAAGCCCGACACCCGGAAGGGAATCACCGAGGTCTTGACCAAAGTCACCATGGTCACGCTCTCCCGGCCCGGGCCGTGGCCGACGGACGTCCAGCTCGGCAGAGCCCTGACCTCGTGGGCGTTCAGCCGCGACCGGTGGGCGCAGATCCCCCCGGAGCAGGCCGAGGTGATCGCCTGGGTGGAGGAACACTCGCCCGACGTCGGCGCGCTGGCGGATCCGGATCGGTTGAGATCGGTTCTGGCCTACCTTGCGCGGCGGCTCGACGGCCGGCCCGCCTCGCGGGCGGTCGCGGCACGGCGGCGTTCCACGCTGTTCAACGTCTTCGAGTTCGCGGTGCGGGAGCGGATGCTGCTGAGCAACCCGCTGCTATTCAGAAGCTGGGATGGCGACGGTTCTTCTCGGCCACCACTCGGCCACAAACAGCCGTAGATGACTGTTCACGGTCGGACACAGCCGGACACAACGAGAACAGCCCTTGACCGCGTCTTGGCTGGTCAAGGGCTGTTTTGACTGGTGTGGCGGGTCCAGGATTCGAACCTGGGTAGGCTAAGCCGACGGATTTACAGTCCGCTCCCATTGGCCACTCGGGCAACCCGCCTGGCGTCGTGTGTGCGACGGCACTGGAAAGGATAGCGGACGGCGGGAGTGGTCGTGACATCGGAGATCCGGGGCGGGGTTGGTCGCTACGCTGTGGCGGGACGCGAACGTGGGGCCGTACGGGCCTGCCCGGGGACGCGGGTGAACTTCCACAGGGGACTGATCGTGGCAGATAGCTCTTTCGACATCGTCAGCAAGCTCGACCGGCAGGAGGTCGACAACGCGCTGAACCAGGCCGCCAAGGAGGTGGCGAACCGGTTCGACTTCCGGAACGTGGACGCCGGGATCAAGTGGTCCGGGGAGGTCATCGAGATCCAGGCGAACACCGACGAGCGGGCGCTGGCCGTGCTGGACGTGCTGAAGGACAAGCTGGTCAAGCGGGGCGTGTCGCTGAAGGCGATCGAGCCGTCGGATCCCCGGCCGTCCGGGAAGGTCCACAAGATCGTGGTGTCGCTCAAGGAGGGCATCTCCCAGGAGAACGCCAAGAAGATCAGCAAGATCATCCGGGAGGAGGGGCCGAAGGGGGTCAAGGCCCAGATCCAGGGTGAGGAGCTGCGGGTGAGCTCCAAAAAGAAGGACGATTTGCAGGCGGTCATCTCCCTGTTGAAGGGCAAGGAGCTGGACGTGGCCCTGCAGTTCGTCAACTACCGGTGACGGCGAACGCGCCGGTCCCCCTCCCCCGCTGAGGGAGCCCGGCGCGTTCACATGTGGTTTGACGGGACCGGCGACGAGGTTGGTTCGCGGAGATACGGCGGGAACACGCCTGGAATGTGGCGGTAACACGGCGGGCCTAGCGTCCGGGGCATGGTGAGCGATGGTGCACGGGCGTCCGAACTGCTCAGGAACGGGCTGGGACGCAGGGGTCTGTTCAGGGCCGCGGCGGCACTCGGGGTCGCGGGTGTCGTCGGAGGGGCCGGCCGGGCCGAGGCGAAGGTTCTCCAGCCGCGGCAGAGGTCGAACGCCTATCTGGGGTCGTCGCCGGACACGGTGAGCTGGGGGTTCCTGCCGAACCGTACGGCCAAGCCGGTGCTGCGGGTCGGTTCGGGGAGCACCGTGACGGTCGACACGGTGTCGCACGAGGGGATTCTGGAGGACCAGGGGCGCGATCCCGTGGCCTACTTCGGCGATCACGGGGTCGCGAAGAACGCGGTGTTGAAGGACGCCCAGGCGATCGCGGCGTCCGATCTGGAGCATGACTTCGACTCGGACGGCCCGCATGTGGTGACCGGGCCGATCGCGGTACGGGGGGCGCGGCCGGGCGACGTGCTCAAGATCGATGTGCTGGACCTGAAGCCCCGGGTGCCCTACGGGGTGGTCTCGAACCGGCACGGGAAGGGCGCGCTGCCCGGGGAGTACCCGGAGAGCATCAAGGACGACCCGGAGACGCGCCCCTACCTGAACGAGTTCCAGAACATCTCGGTGTTCACGCCGGTGAAGCGGGGGCACGGGGTGATGCCCGGGGTGCGGTTCCCGCTGTCCCCGTTCATGGGGATCATGGGCGTGGCGACCGACACGGCCGAGCGGGTGCATTCGGTGCCGCCGACGATCGCGGGCGGGAACCTCGACATCAACGAGCTGGGGGTCGGGTCGACGCTGTACCTGCCCGTGCAGGTTCCGGAGGCGTTGTTCTTCGTGGGCGACCCGCACTACGCGCAGGGGGACGGGGAGGTCGCGCTCACGGCGCTGGAGGGGTCGCTGCGCGGGACGTTCCGGCTGACCGTGATCAAGCCCGGTGGGAAGGCGCCCGAGGTGGCCTTCGAGTACCCGTTCGCGGAGGACGACGAGTACTGGATCCCGATCGGCCTGTCGGATCCGGACGGCGGTGTCGGCGGGCAGGTGACGTCGCTGGACGTGGCGATGAAGGTGGCCGTGCGCAACGCGATCGCGTTCCTGCACGAGGAGCTGCGGATGCCCAAGGCGGTGGCGTACGCCTACCTGTCGGCGGCGGCCGACTTCGAGGTCTCTCAGGTGGTGGACCGCACCACCGGGATCCATGCCCTGATCCGGAAGGCGGACTTCGATCGGCGGCCGGGGCGATAATCGTCGGCATGGCGACGTACCGAGGTGCCCGCGAGTGGGAGGTCATGCGGGAGGCGGGACGGGTGGTGGCCCGCACGCTGGAGGCGGTGCGGGACGCGGCCGAGCCGGGGATCTCCCTGGCCGAGCTGGACGCCGTGGCGGCGCGCAGCATCAAGGAGCTGAACGCCAAGCCGTCCTTCCTGCGTTACCACCCTGACTGGTCGCCGATCCCGTACCCGGCGACGATCTGCGTGTCGGTGAACGAGGTGGTGGTCCACGGGATCCCGGACGGGACGGTGCTGCGCGCGGGCGACCTGGTGTCGGTGGACTGCGGCGCGGAGCTCGGCGGGTACCACGGCGACGCGGCGGTGACCTTCGCCGTGGGCGGGACGGACGAGGCGGGTCGGCGTCTCATGGACGCGACCCGCCTGGCGTTGGAGCGCGCGATC
>NZ_JBIMPP010000134.1:0-5116 GCF_043906805.1 Actinomadura sp. SCN-SB
GACCGCCGGCCACGAGGTCACCCGAAACCCGTAACCGACCAAGCCGAACTCCCAAGACCAAAGGACGCCCGCACAAAAGCCCCGAGACATTAAGACCACGAAATCCACACGTGGCCGTGGCCTTGACTTAAGCGCGACGGCTCGGTTAGAAGCGGATGGGGGCTTCGCATTTGGCGCGTACCGGATCGGAGGCCGGGCTTGACCGAGGTGGTGACCACCACGGGCGGACGGGGGGCTCGCCGTGCACACCCTGTGGTGGGCATCCCATGTGTGAACCGATGACCACCCAGGGGGTGCGGGTAGCACCCACCTGCGGGATCAGAAGGCTGCTCACCCAAGAGGCCAGGGACATAGTCGACGCACTCGGGATCAACAAGGCGGCTTGGCGCTATCGATCCTGGCGGCGACACAGGACCCGGCCAATGCGGTGCGCTTCATGGCCGAGGTCATCCTTTCCGGTGGCTGCATGAACTGGAGGACCCTGGCCTTGCCGAGAACCGGTGGGCCGGGACGTGCGTCCCAGTGTGACGGGAGGTCACAGTGAGCAGATATGGCGCCATACAGGCTTTTATAGAGCGCGCGATCATCCTTGCCTGGATCGCCATGGGCGGGGGCCTGCTGGTGCTGGTGATGGGCGCCGTGGCCCTGAGCTGGGTTGGGGTGCTCGCCGGTGCAGGCATCATCGTGGCGGGGTTCGGGTACCGCTGGCTGGCCGAGTGGTTCAACGACCGGGCGCTGCGGCGTGATTTTGAGGATCGCTGGCGGCGGTGACCGCACACCCGCAGTGACGTCAGAACGTGAATCACCGGCTGCCCTCTACTGATCAGCACCTACGACGCCGCTGAATAGGTCAGGCCCACCGCACCGATCTTCATCGCCCGGCCCACCAGCTTCGCGGCCGTCCGGTGACCGGCGCCCACCCCGCACGTTCCGCGTGGCCAGGCGCGGGGGCCCGAGCGCCGCCACTCCTCGATCGCATCGAGCCAAGTTGCGCAACGTGGCTCGTACAAGATCCGCGGCGGTACCGCTGCGCTACGCCCTGGTCCTGGACAGCTAATCCGCCGTAAACCGTTGGTTAGCGTCGTGGAGTAGCGCGGCGAGGTCCCGGGTGAGCGCAGGGGCGGCGGCGATGGTGGCGGAGGAGTTGAATGTGTGGTCCGTGCCGTCCTGGTCGATCACGTTGGCTCCGGCCTCGCGGGCAATGACGATGCCGGCCGCCATGTCCCAGGGTTTGTTGGACAGGGTGATGCTGGCGTCCAGCTTGCCCTCCGCGACCCACGCTAGATCGATGGCGACCGTGCCGAGCATCCGCACTCGCTGGACGTTGGCGGCGAGGTGTTCGGTGAGCGCGATGCGTCGGCGGTTCTCGGCTTCGGCGCCCTCGCCTACGGCGTAGTCGCCTATGGCGACGATCGCGTCCTTCAGGTCGGTGGTCATGCTGGCACGGATGCGGCGGTCCCCGAGGTGAGCGCCGATGTGCTGGGCGGCGTGGTAGCGCGCGCCCAGGAAGGGCAGATCGATGACGCCCACGATGGGGCGGCCTCTCGCGATCAAGCCGATCGAGATACCGCAGAGCGGGATGTTGCGAACGAAGTTGGCAGTGCCGTCCACTGGGTCGACGGCCCACAGAAGTTCGCCGGTGGCGTCCCCGCTGATCCCCTCTTCCTCGCCTAGTACGGCGATATCGGGCGTTCGCTCTTTGAGGTAGTCCCGGACGGCGCGTTCTACCGCGTAGTCGACTTCGCTGGCCATGTCCCGGTCACCCTTGGCGGTGAGCAGGCCGGGAACGCGCGTGCGCACCAGTTCGCTCGCTATCTCTGCGGCCTTGAGGGCGGCAGGGAGCAGAGCCGCGGGTGCGTCAGTCATACGATCCGTCCTCGCTCTCATAGCGTGCTGAAGATCTCCTCGAACGTCCCACCCAGTCCAGTACCCCTCGCATCGCGCTCGACCGGGAATGCTGGCGCAATAGCGCCCGAGCGGCCCCCTGACCTGGTTCAACTGGTCAGGGGTCGTTTATGCATGTTTGGGGCTCAGACGCAGGTTTCACAGCCACGAGACGCGGAGGAGGTACACCTCGCGCTGCTCTTTCAGGACGAGGTAGGTCGCCAAGCCCTACTCGCCGAAGGCATGCGTGAGCATGTACCTCTGGGGTTGGCGGCGTCGAAGGGCTGAGCTGGCCGACCAGCCCCACACCCGTCACTACGTGGTGGCCGAGGCGCCCGGCGGCGCCGTGGGCCGTCCCGCCGACGTGCCGGCCGACGTGCCGGACGGGCTGCCGGTGATCGGCGCCCCGGCGATGCCGATCCTGCGCCCGCGCTTGCTAACCATCCACGCTCCCTGTCAGATCGACGAGCCGGACGACGCGCCCCTCACCGCTCTGGGGACGAAGCCCGGCAGGTCCGGGGAGTCCGCTCCATGGAGCCGTCTCCAGCAGGGTGAACAGCTCGGCCAAGGGCCTGAGGGCCTCGCTGGGGAGGGCTGCTATCTGCTCTTCGGCGGTCGGGTCGGTGATGAGCTGGTACAACTACCGCTCGGCCTCTCGCTCGGCGAGAATGTCACGCCATGGCCGCCCCTGGGGTACGGCTTCCCCGGCCTGGATCTGCTCGGCTCTGGCGTGCATCTGACGGCGTCCCTCGGGGTCGATGACCGAGTCGCACGCTGACAGCCACCAGCGGTGGACGAAGTCGTTCAGCACACCTAGGTCAAGGCTGACTCGGACCTCGTCGAGCACGGCCTTGAGTCCGGAGTCGAACGCCTCACGGTCCTGCGGCACCACCAGGGCGGCCCGGATGGCACGCAGGCTCTTGTCCGGCAACGGTGTGCCGCCTGGCCTTTCGTCTGGTTGCGCCGTCATCGCAGGCCCTCCTCCGCCATACCTGGCATAGACGCGCCTAGAGAGCCACGCGGTGAGCGTCCTTCTGAATAGGCTCCAAGGAAGCGTCTCGACCTTCGGCAAGTATTCGGCACAGACGGCCGTAGAGGGCCGTAGAGGGCCGTTAACGATCAGAGACGGCCGGACCGAAGAGAACAGCCCTTGACCACGTCATGCCTGGTCAAGGGCTGTTTGTGCCGGTGTGGCGGGTCCAGGATTCGAACCTGGGTAGGCTAAGAGGTCATCTCATTTGGATTTGAAGCGGTAGCCTCCGGCTGTGGAGATGGTCGAGCGGCTGGTGCCCGAGGAGTTGTGGGAGTTGTTCCAGCGGGTGGTGCCGCCCGCTCCGACGCGGCCGCAGGGTGGTGGTCGGCGTCGGCATGGGGATCGTGAGGTGCTCGCGGCGATCATCTTCGTGGCCACCACCGGCTGCACCTGGCAGCAGCTGCCGCCGGTGTTGGGGCCGTCGGGTCCCACCGCGCACCGGCGTTTCACCGAGTGGAGCGCCGCGCGGGTATGGGCCTAGCTGCACCGGCTCGTCTTGGACGAGCTGGGCGCGGGCGGTGAGCTGGACTGGTCGCGGTGCGCGATCGACTCGGTCAGCGTCCGTGCGAGCAAAGGGGGGAGCTGACAGGCCCGAATCCTGTCGACCGCGGCAAACGTGGGTCGAAGATCCATCTGCTGGTCGATCGTGCCGGGCTGCCGTTGTCTGTCGGGATCTCGGCGGCCAACACCCATGACAAGCTCGCGCTGGAGCCGCTGGTGCGGGGCATCGCGCCGATCCGTTTTCGGCGTGGGCCGCGCCGACGACGGCCCGGCAAGCTGCACGGGGACAAGGGCTATGACTACGCCGACCTGCGGCGCTGGCTGCGGGAACGGGGTATCACCCCGCGCATCGCCGCCGCGGCATCGAGTCCTCCGACCGGCTAGGGCGGCACCGCTGGGTAGTGGAACGCACGGTGTCCTGGATGAGCGGCTGCCGGCGGCTGCACCGCCGCTACGAGCGCAAGCCCGAGCACTTCCTGGCCTTCGTCGCCATTGCCGCCACCTTGATCTGTCACCGCCGACTCACCAAATGAGATGACGTCTAAGCCGACGGATTTACAGTCCCACCGTCGAACCGCTCTGACCTGCAACTTCCCAGCCGTGAGCCCAAACTTTGGCCCGTATTCGGCACAGCCCTGAAACGCCGCCCACAGGCCCCCGGCGGGCTTCCGGTCGGCGCGGCACCGCTCCTCTTCGCCCAGCCTGAGCCTGCCTCATCGTCCCATGCCCCGACGGCCGAGAGTCATAGACTGGGTAGGACGAGTCCCGGCGCAAGACGACGGCCAAGCAGAGGAGGGCGGCGTGACGGCTGAACCACTCGATCACGGTCCCCTCGACCCGGAAGACATCCTTCGCCGGCTCCCCCACGACCAGCGGGACCGCTTCATCCGCGACTACCGCAGCGCCCTCGACGCCGCACACGAACTCTGGCGCTACCGGCAACTCCAGGACGTCCTACGGCTGTGGCACATGCGAGCCGTCGCCTACGCCCGCCCAGACTTCACACAACGGGCCGAGCAAGCACGCACCGGCGACCCAGCCGCCTTCGTGCCCGCCAGCGAGGCAATCCCCGGCTGGTCCGAGCGCACGGACGGCGCTCGTTGAGCTACCGCGTCGAACTACACGCAACCGCCCTCGCCCAGATCTCCGGCCTACCGAGCGACGCCTTCGACGCCCTGGTCTCCAAGCTCGCCGACGTCGCCGAACGCCCCTGGGACGCCATGGCGATCTACACCAACGAACCTGAGTTCCGCCAAGCCATCTTCGGCACCTTCGGCCTGGTCGCCTTCTACGTCGACGACGCACTGGAGATCATCCGCGTCTTCGACATCACTTGGACGGGCTGACCCAGGCAAGTCCGAACCTTGCCGAGCGACTTGGTTCCAGGTCTGGCCCCTCCTTGGCCTCTTGGTCGGCGCCTCCCAGAGATGGCTCAGTTCGGCAGGCTCACCGCCATGAAAGGCGCACCCGGAAGCACCAGCCACCCCACACCCAGCGAAAGGATCACGGAGGCAACAGGCATGACGGGCCCGGAGCCAGGGCGACAGTCGCGTAGCTCGACCCACGGTCTGCCTCGATCTCCGTTGGATCACGAACCTGAGGCTGTGACATACGCACGCAAACAGGCGGGCTTGACCAAGACCGCGCTCGCGCAAGCGTGTGGTGTGTCGCTGAGCCTCATCAGCGAGATCGAGAAGG
>NZ_JBIMPP010000135.1:0-4820 GCF_043906805.1 Actinomadura sp. SCN-SB
CTCGGCCCTTTCGTCGCCGGAACGTCCCAGGCCCTGCCGATCCTTTGCGCGTAATGCCGACAGCCTACGACTCGGGGATCACGATAATCCACCCGTATGTTGAAGGTCGGACGAGAATTTCTGCCCTAATGCGAGGAACACGCCTGGCCGGAGGCGGCCAGGCGTCGGGCTTGACCTCGTAAGACCGCCGTCCTTCGCTCTCGCGACCGTGCGGGCTGACGGCCACCATTACGCCGCGTCAAGAAATTCGCAGGTCAGGCGGGTCGCTATGCCGGCATGGCGGCATTGACGATTTCCTTCGAGCGGAAAGCGGCGCGGGCCGTCAGCGGGAGCCGGCCGGGAAGGGACCCGGGTCGTTGATGGGGTGGGTGCCGCGGTCGACGACCTGCTCGTCCAGCAGGGTGATGCGGTCGCCCCTGGTCATGAACTCGAAGCGGCGGCGGATCGACTGGGTCACCTTGCCGCCGCCGTAGCGGACCTCGGTGTGCTCGATGGCCTCAAGCGTGATGCGGTCGCCGGTGCGGATGGTACGGGCGGGTTCGAGCCGGGTACGGGCACCTGTAAAGGCGGGCCCGCCCTCGACCGGGGCGCGGTTGCGGTTCTCCAGCTCGCGCAGGGCGCGTTCCTGCGCGCGGGCCAGGTTCGGGGAGATGGCGACCCCGAGGACTTCGGGCGGCATACGGCGCCGGCGCTCGTTCCTGGACTTGGGGACGAGGGCCTGGGAGCGGAGCCGCACGAGGGTGGACGCGGCCACGGTGAGCTGGCGCTCGGTCTCCCGGTCCACGGTGGACGCCCGCAACGGCTGCGTGGACGGGCACAGCCCGGCGAGGGCTGCGAGGGCCAGCACCAGGCCCAGTCGCTTGACGTCCATCCGGCTCCCGGTCGTCGGCGAGATCCACCGGGAAGATACACCGGGCCGGGCGGGGCGCCGGAATGGAAATGATTATCACCGTGTTGCACGCGAGTGGGAGGTCCCATGAAGAAGAACATCCACCCGGAGTACCGGGCCGTCGTCTTCCGTGACCGGAGCGCCGGCTACGCGTTCCTGACCCGGTCGACGGCTTCCAGCGACCAGACGATCGAGTGGGAGGACGGCCAGACCTATCCCGTCATCGACGTGGACGTGTCGTCGGCCAGCCACCCGTTCTACACCGGCAGGGGCCGCGTCCTGGACACGACCGGAGCGGTCGAGAGGTTCAACAAGCGCTACGGCCGCTGACCGGCGGACGACCACATCCAAGCCACACGCGAAGGCAGGTCCCGAGGGGGCCTGCTTTCGTGCTGTCCTGGCCCCTCCCCCAGGCGCCGTGCCTACGGACGTGTCCGCGAAGCGCCCCCTTACGAATTCGGGAGAAGGCGGTTATCTAGACTGCGCGTGCAAGGTTGAGGGAGGAGACCACGTGCGCAAGGTCCTGATCGCCAACCGCGGTGAGATCGCGGTCCGCATAGCCCGTGCCTGCCGCGACGCGGGGATCGCCAGCGTCGCGGTGTACGCCGAGCCCGATCTGGACGCGCCGCACGTTCGGGTTGCCGACGAGGCTCACGCCCTGGGCGGCCAGACCGCCGCCGACAGCTATCTGAACATCGACAAGATCGTGAAGGTGGCGGTGGCGGCGGGAGCGGACGCCGTCCACCCCGGATACGGCTTCCTCGCCGAGAACGCGGCCTTCGCCGAGGCCGTCGAGGCCGCCGGGCTGACCTGGATCGGCCCGCCCGCTGCCGCGATCACCGCGCTGGGCGACAAGGTACGGGCCAGGCATATCGCGCAGAAGGTCGGCGCGCCGCTGGTGGCCGGCACCAAGGACCCGGTGTCCGGCGCGGCCGAGGTCGTGGCGTTCGCCGAGGAGCACGGGCTGCCGATCGCGATCAAGGCGGCGTTCGGCGGCGGCGGGCGCGGGCTGAAGGTCGCGCGCAGCCTGGACGAGGTCGAGGACCTGTACGAGTCGGCGGTACGCGAGGCCGTGGCGGCGTTCGGGCGCGGTGAGTGCTTCGTCGAGCGCTACCTGGACCGTCCACGGCACGTGGAGACCCAGTGCCTGGCCGACAAGCACGGCAACGTGGTCGTCGTCTCCACCCGCGACTGCTCCCTCCAGCGCAGGCACCAGAAGCTGATCGAGGAGGCCCCCGCGCCGTTCCTGTCCGACGAGCAGGTGGCCCTGCTCTACGACTCGTCCAAGGCCATCCTCAGGGAGGCCGGGTACGTGGGCGCCGGGACGTGCGAGTTCCTGGTCGGCCAGGACGGGACGATCTCGTTCCTGGAGGTCAACACCCGGTTGCAGGTCGAGCACCCGGTCACCGAGGAGGTCACGGGCATCGATCTGGTGCGGGAGATGTTCCGGATCGCCGACGGCGAGGAGCTGGGCTACGACGACCCGCCGCTGCGCGGCCACTCGATCGAGTTCCGGATCAACGCCGAGGACGCCGGGCGCGGCTTCCTGCCGTCCGTGGGCACGCTGACCGCCTGGCGGCCGCCGTCCGGTCCGGGCGTGCGCCTGGACGCGGGCTGTGAAGAAGGCCAGACCATCCCGCAGCAGTTCGACTCGATGATCGCCAAGCTGATCGTGACCGGCGCGACCCGCCGGCAGGCGGTGGAGCGCTCCCGCCGCGCCCTGGCCGAGTTCCTGGTCGAGGGGATGCCGACGGTGCTGCCGTTCCACCGGGCCGTGCTGGACGACCCGGCGTTCGTCCCGGCGGACGAGTCGGAGCCGTTCACCGTGCACACCCGGTGGATCGAAACCGAGTTCGACAACACGATCCCCCCGTACGAGGGCCCCTTGGCGGAGCCGGACGAGGACGCGCGCCGGCGCGAGCGGGTGACCGTGGAGGTCGGCGGCAAGCGCATCGAGGTCGTGCTGCCCTCAGGGCTCGGCGCCGCGCCGTCCGGCGGCTCCGGGTCCGCACCGGCCAAGCGGCGCGCGGGCAAGAAGGGCGCCAAGAGCCAGGCGTCCGGGGACGCCCTGGTCAGCCCCATGCAGGGCACGATCGTCAAGCTGGTGGCCGAGGAGGGCGCGCGGGTGTCGGCGGGCGACCCCATCGTGGTCCTGGAGGCCATGAAGATGGAGCAGCCGCTGAACGCGCACAAGGACGGCACGGTGACGGGCCTGGCCGCCGAGGTGGGCCAGACCGTCTCCAACGGCGCGGTGATCTGCGAGATCAAGGACTGACCTGGCTGTTTTGCCAGATTGAGTGGCTTCTGCCCTTTCCGCCAGGTATATCCGGGTAGGTGGTTGAACGACGGAACGTACCGTCGCGCCTGCTCGTCTACCTGGTGAGGAGGCAGACTGCAACCATGAGCACCGAAACCCGGCCGCGACGGATCCTGCGCCGTGGCGCGATGGCGCTGGCCGCTGCCGCCGCCATGCTCGCGCTGTTCGGCTTCGCCGCCCCCGCGCGGGCGGACGACGTCTCCGTCATCGCCAACGCCCTCACCACCTCCCGGCTGTACGTCACACAGGACGCACGCCAGCAGACGTCCTTCGACGAGAACGCCGTACGGTCCGCCCTCGACCGGCAGGACGAGGCCGACATCCGCGCCGTCGTGGTCCGCAACGACGTCACCCGGCAACAGGTCGGCCCCATGCTGGAATCCGTCAAGGAACGCGTCGGCAAGGGCGACACCTACGTCGCCATCACCGCGGACGGCACCAAGATGGCCGCGATCTCCGACGACCTCGACAGCCGCGAGATCAACCAGGTGATCGCCAGGTCCGCCCCGGGCAGCGGCGACGTCCAGGCCAGGCTGACCGCCTTCGCCGACCAGGCCGAACGCCAGGCCGAGGCCAACGCCCGATCCAGCATGATCGGCGGCTTCGTCACCGTCGGCGTGCTCGTCCTGATCGCCGCGGGCGTGTTCGGCGCCTTCCTGGTCGCCGGACGCCGCCGCCGCGAACGCGAGGCGCAGCGCATGGCCGAGCTCAAGAAGGGCGTCGAAGAGGACGTGACCCTGCTCGGCGAGGACATCGCCGCGCTCGACCTCAACGTCATGGACCCCGACCTCGACCCCGACGCCCGCCGCGACTACGAACGGGCGATGAACTCCTACGACGAGGCCAAGGCCGCCACCGAAAAGGCCGCCAAGCCCGCCGACATGGAGAAGGTCACCGCCGCCCTGGAAGACGGCCGCTACCACATGACCGCCACCCGCGCGCGCCTGGCGGGCGAACCGGTCCCCGAACGGCGCGCACCGTGCTTCTTCAACCCCCAGCACGGCCCGTCCGTCCAAGACGTCTCCTGGGCGCCCCCAGGCGGCACCGTACGCTCCGTCCCAGCCTGCGAAATGGACGCCCAAGCCGTCCTCAAGGGCCAGAACCCCGATGTCCGCATGGTCCCGTACGGCGACGGACGCCGCCCCTACTACGACGCGGGCCCGGCGTACGCGCCCTACGCGGGCGGCTACTACAACTCCTACGGAGGCATGGACCTCATCAGCGGCCTGTTCATCGGCACCTGGATCGGCTCCATGCTGGGCGGCGGCCTCGGCGGCGGCTACGGCGCCGGCGACATGAGCGGCTTCACCGGCGACGGCGGCGACATAGGAGGCGGCTGGGACTTCGGCTCCGGCGACTTCGGAGGCGGAGACTTCGGAGGCTTCTAGCTGTGACATATGTGGGGGCGACCCCCCACACCCCCCGGTGCGGGGCCACCGGCCCCCGCCACTCGCCTGGCGGCTCGCGACGGTGTCTTTTCATTGTGGGGGGCGACCCCCCACACCCCCAGCACCGCCCTGCGCCGGTTGATCACCGAAGCCTGACCTCGTTGCGGAATGTGGCGGGGCCGCGCCCCGTTGCAGCCCGTGGCGCGTAGGTGAAGGCGGCGCGCCG
>NZ_JBIMPP010000136.1:0-4765 GCF_043906805.1 Actinomadura sp. SCN-SB
ATGGCCCCGCCAGACGAAGCCGAGCGTTTCCGGCTACAGCTACTGCTGGGCAGGCTGCAGACGCTGTCGAACGAGCACTGGCACACGTTCACGGGGCCGAGGAAAGCCATGGAAGACCACGCTTGGGTCGGCGGCGCGTCCGCACGGTCATTCGGCCGCGAACTCGAACGCGGCGACCGCGAACTCCACACCCAGCTACGCAAGGCCCTCGAACTCGTCCAGGAAAGACTTCGCCAAAAGGGGCCGCCGCTATGAGCTGGCTCGGCCCCGACACCTGCGGCGTCAAACTCCAGGAGTTCGATCGCATGACGCAGGACATGAGCCGTGCCGCGCGAAGCCTGGAAGATCTGGCCCATCACGTATGGCAGGCCCTGCATGGCGCCGGCGTCAGCACCGGCCCCGCCATGGAGATCAAAAGGCTGGCCTCCTGGGCCGCCACCGCGTCGGCCGACCTGCGCCGCCGCAGCCTGCTGGCGCACAACCTCGACCGGCAGAAACTGGCGATGACGGTATGCCGCCCCGACGGCACCTACCTGAAACTCCCCGACCGCTACAACGACCAGATCGCCTATGCGGACGGACGAAGGACCGCCGACCTCGTCCGCCGGGCCGCCGCCGGAGACCAGAAGGCGATGGCGGAACTGCGCCGGATCATCGCCCGGGACGTCAAACCGGCGTTCGCCAAGGGCCTGCTGGAAGCGCTGGGCCCCGAAGGGCTTCTCAAAGTCCCCTTGGACTTCAACCTCGAACTCAAGGCCGACCTTCACCGTCACCGCAACGCCGACGCCACGGCCTGGGACGCCAGAGCCGTCATCTCCCTCCTCGGACGCAGCCTCGCCATCTCCTCCCACCCCAACCGAAGCGGCTCCATCGGCGACGACTATCTCAAGCAGCTGACCCAGGCAGGCCGGGCGACCTTCCCACCGCACGGCAAGCCACCGCATGCGGTAGTGGGCTACCAATCCCTGTCCACCATCCTCGCCGCCGCGGGCGGCAACCGCTTCTCCCCCGAATTCCTCCGCACCGTGGGCAGCGACATGATCGCCTACGACCGCGACATCCACCGGCAACAGTGGGGCCGGCCCCTCCCCGACCTCACCGGCAAGTTCGCCCTCGGCAACGCACTGGACCCAGGCACCACCCATGTCAAGCTGGGCGAACGCAAGACCGACTACCTGATGCCGCTGCTCGACATCGCCATCACATCCGGCCGCCAAGGCGCCCAGGCCCTCCTTTCACCCCGCCCGATGGGCCCGTACACCGGCGACCCGTCCACAACGTTCCCCAAGAACACCAACCTGGAATACCTCATCCACGAACGCCGAATGATCTGGGCCGAAACCGACCACGGCGCCGCCCTCGGCCGCCTCATCGAAACCGCCGCCAAGGGCCATGACCCGGAATCCGAACGCCTGGCCCTCCACACCATCGACCTCCTGGCCCGCGAAGCCAGGGGCTACTTCTCCGTCGACCCGGGGGCACTCGAACTGAGAACCGGCGACAAGAAGACGATGGACGCCCTCTCCGGCCTCCGCCCCCACGTCGCCAACCTTCTGTCCACGCACATCGTGAAGGTGAACGACCTGTACCGCACCTTCATCCTCGGCGCGAACCGCACCAACGCACCCGTGACCGACGCCGACCTCGACTACGTCATCCTCGACCTCAGCCGGAACTCCGATGCCTTCAGCACCCTCCTGAAGGCCCAGATCGCCCACACCAAGGCCGACATCGACCGCGCCGCCGGCGGAGACCGCACCCGCCTCACCAACGCGATCGTCGTCAACGGCCAAATCTTCGGCCACCTCCTCGAAGCGAGGAACCAGGCGACCCTCGCCGAGGACGACCGAGTCGAAGCGGCCAACGAGCAACTCCGGAACATGGTCTCCTCCGGCGTCGGCCTGATCAGCGACGTAGGCTCCGAAGCAGTCGCCAAGCGAGGCGGCACCGCAGGCGCGATGGCCTACGAGAACACCGTCCACAAGGCCCTCGAAGCCCTGGCCCTGCAAGCCGCGAAACGCTACGAAGAACAACCCGACAAGACCCTAACAAAACCAACCACCAACACCGAGGCCATCGAGTCACTGTTCGGCCAACTACTCATTTCAAGTTTTCTGGTAAGCGGAAAAGTAGATTCTCGAAATCTTGAAGGAAAATCGTTCGCCACCGACGACAGGCCGCCCAGGCTACGTCCGCTGGATTCTCTCACTCCCCGGCAGTATGACGAGCTTTCCAGGTGGGTGGATGAACGATTCAGGATCAGCGAGCTTCAGGAGCGTGCAGCACGCGCCTCCGACAGTGGCATGAACCAGACTGTAGGGCATTACCGCACGCCGGACGGCCGATTCAACGTAAAGAGGAGCGGCCAGCGATGAGCCGGCGTGGAACCATGCGTTCCTCCCTAACGCTAGCTTCCATACTCTTTGCGGCGCTCGCCTGCGATTCCGCGTCCGACCATGCTCCTCCCGCCCCATCACCCTCCAGCCCCGATCTGCGCCCCATAAGAAACACCGCCCCTTATCTCTGCGATCTCATTCCAGAAGCAGAATTCAGGCGTGTTACCGGTGTGCGCGGGCCAATGGAGGCCAACATGAACGGCGATCCGAGCAACAACGGATTGTGCCTGGCTCATCGACCGACGGGCAGGCCTCCACTTGGGATCCAGTGGGATTTCGACGAAGGGGAGAGAATCCTTGGTGGGCTTGAGCAGGACTATATGGACAACAACCCGCACAAGTTGCCGAGCGACCTGGGGCGTGGATTCGCGACCACCCACGACATCCGCCCCCGCACCAACTACGTGATCGCACTCTTCCGCTGCGGAAAGAAACGACCATGGATGGGTATCGATTTTGTGCCCGTGGTGCGAGGACGGGACGCGGTACAGGACATGATCGCGTTCATGCGGATCGCACAGCAGCGGTTCGGCGAGATCCACAAGTGCACACCGAGACCGTAGTGAAAGAACGGGCAGCGATGAGGAGGACAGGGCGACGAAGCATCGCCGCGGCATTGCTTTGCCTCCTTGCGGCCACACCTGCGTCCCTCCACGGAGCACCGCACGTTCTACGGTCACTCCCTCGCCCGATCCGCGCCCTACAGGGAACACCGCCCCGTATCTCTGCGACCTCATTCCAAAGGCCGAGTTCAGGCGCGCCACGGGATTGTACAAGCCACTACGAGCAAGCATGGATAAAGATTCCAGCTATGGCGGCGTTTGTGTGGCGATGATCCAAAGGCAGCCGGATGTGCGGATACGGCACCTCGACGTTGTGTGGGAATTTGATGGCGGGGAGCGAATTCTCACCATGCACGAACAGGCATATTCGGACAATGATTCTCACCAGTCGCCCGCCGACCTGGGCCGAGGGTTCGCAATCACCGATCACGTGAGCCCTCGCACCAACCACATGATCGCCCTGTTCCGCTGCGGAGAGAACCGACCGTCTCTCAGCATTGATTTTGCACCCGTGGTGCGGGGGCGGGACGCGGTGCAGGATATGTTCGCGTTCATGCGGATCGCACAACAGCGATTCGGCGAGATCCACGACTGCACGCCGAGGGCGGCGTAAGTGGTTATGTGTTGTCTTCTCTGGAGGCCAGGATGGCTTCGAAGACGGCGGCCAGTTCTGCGGCGTCCTCGCCGGCGTGGTGGGTGTGGGGGTAGCCTTTGACGCCCAGCTTTTGTTTGATGATGCTCTTCCGGGTGCTGACCCATTCGCAGCCTTGCAGGCCCATCCAGTAGCTGCGCAGGTCGATTCCCGCGCCGCTGGCGGAGAACGGGCTCTTGCCGAGGAAGCGCATGAAGTACCAGTGGACGAACATCCCGTCGAAGACGGCGGGGCCGGCCAGGAAGACCGGGCGGCCTTCGCTGCGCAGGCCGTTGATCCACTTCGCGGCGGCCGCCATCGCCTCTTCGGCCGGGGGAGCCTCGCGGATCAGCCGGTCCCGGTCGAGTCCCGAGACCGCCAGCGCTTCCGGGACGAAGTCGTCCGAGATCGGGCGCAGCTCGCTGTAGAACCGCAGGTCCGGGCGGCCCACCACGACCATGCCCAGCGAGATCATGCTGTACGGCCCGGGGATCGGCCCGTCGGCCTCGACATCCACCGCGATGTAGAACTCCGGAAGCCCGCTCATGCCCTGGGACGGTACCCACCCGGTGATTGCGGGGCGAGTGATTATCTCGGGTCGGGAAGCATGAGGGAGCGGCGTTCGGACTCCGTGAGGAGGCGGAAGACCCTGATGCGGGCTCGGGCGGCGAGGGTTTCGCCGTCGGTGATGGCCTCCCAGACGCGCACGGTGTTCGCTGGACGCGGTCGCCAGGTGCCGGCCGTCGGGGGACCAGCACACGTCCCAGACGTCGTCGTGCATGGCGGCCACGGCGAGTTCGTGGGCGGCCTCGGGATCCCAGAGGCGGGCGGTGCCCTCCGCGCCCGAGGACACGAGCCGGGAGCCGTCGGGCGACCCGTCCACCGACCAGACCGTTCCCTCGTGGCCGTGCAGGACGCCGTGTACCCGGGAGACGGCGAGCGCGGACGACAGCGCGCGCCGCGCGAGCACGGTCGGCTCGTGCGCGGCCAGCGCCAGCAGGGGGCGTTCTCGGGATCAGACTCGTAGCCGTTGAGCACCTGCATGGCGATCGTGTCCGACAGCCGTTCCATCGCGTCGCCGTCGGAGACGTGCGAGCACTCCACGAACCGCGCCACCAGGGTTCGACGGCGCCGGGCCCGCCGGCTTCGGCCAGCCACTCCTGTCGGCTCGGAGC
>NZ_JBIMPP010000137.1:0-4681 GCF_043906805.1 Actinomadura sp. SCN-SB
ATCACGGCGGCGGGGACGGGGTGCGCGGCGGCGATCGACGCCGAACGCTGGCTCCAGGACCAGGACAACGCCGAAACGGATCCCCATCCGGAAGAAAAGGAACTGTCCTCTCAAGGGTGACGGATGTGGTCCGCGATGGCAGGCGATGCCGTACACACCCGGTGGCCGCGGGGCCGCCGCTGAGGACCGTGACCGTCACGCCGTGGCCGTCGATCCCAGATCGTGACCGACCCCATGACCGACCAGGCGTGGTGGCGGGGGACCCGCCACCGGGAATGAACGAAGGAGACCCGATGAAGGCCGTGACCGACGCCGACTTCGAGACCGAGGTGCTCAAGAGCGAGAAGCCCGTGCTCGTCGACTTCTGGGCCGAGTGGTGCGGGCCGTGCCGGATGGTCGCCCCCATCCTGGAGGAGATCGCCGGCGAGCACGGCGACAAGCTGGAGATCGTCAAGCTCAACATCGACGAGAACCCGCAGGTGCCGTCGCAGTACCAGATCTTGGGCATCCCGACGCTGAACGTTTACAAGGATGGCAAGGTCGTCAAGCAGATCCAGGGCGTCAGGCCCAAGGCCGCCCTCCTTCGCGAACTCGCCGAGTTCATCTGATCCCTCCCGAACGCGCCCTCCGTCCTCCCGCGGCGAGCGCGAACACCAGGGCCCGTGCCACCCGGCACGGGCCCTGTCCTTTGTGCCGAGGTACGAAGGACCGGCCCCGTTGAGTGGTGCCACGCTGGCCTCGGACGCGCTCGACCCGGCGGTCCCGTCCCTTGATCCCGACGAGGCTCTGAGCGGCTCTCAGACGGGACGGAGGGCGCCCTCCGGAGTCATGGAGCCCAGCAGCCGTTCCAAGGCCACCTCGACGTCCTCACGCCACGACAGGGCGGACTTCAGTTCCAGCCTCAGCCGCGGATACCGGTGATGCGGCCGGACGGTCTTGAAACCCACCGACAACAGGTAGTCGGCGGGCACCACACAACCGCCCTCCTCCCCCTTGAGATCACCGAACGCCTCGATGGCCTTCACGGCGCGCCGCGTCAGATCCTTGGCCACCCCCTGGACCAGCATCCGTCCCAGCCCGCCACCCGCGAAATCCGGAACGATGTTCGCCGTCATCAGCAGGACGGCGTCGGCGCTGACCGGGCTCGTCGGGAACGCGACCGAGCGCGGCACGTACAGCGGCGGCGCGTACAGGACGAAGCCCGCGGGGACATCGTCCACATAGACGATCTTGCCGCAGCTGCCCCACTCCAGAAGCGTGGAGGAGATCCACGCCTCCTTTTCCAGATCCGGGCTGCCGGCCTCCGCGGCGCGCTCCCCCGCCACCGGATCGAGTTCCCAGAAAACGCAGTGGCGGCAGCGACGCGGCAGGTCGTCCAGGTTGTCCAGTGTGATGTTGACGAGCCGACGCGACACCGGAACTGCACCCCCTGAGCGCCCGTCCCCCGTCCCGCCTCCTGCGTGGCGCGGTCGGGATCTCCGGTGGACGAGCTCGCCTGGTGTACGTACGTGAATTCTCGTTCTGAGCGCCACATCTCGGAATCCCCGGCAACACTCCGGGACCCTGGGGCATCGTATCGGACAGGGGTCTTTCACCCGGCGCACGGCATCGATCATGCGTGCCGCCCATCGGAGAGAGCCCTCTCCCCGCGTCTTGGGCAACGGCGCCCGATGGCGCGGGGACCTTTCCTCTTCACCGGCATCGGCCGGGCGCCTCATCGCTCGGCGGCAGGGCCCCTCACAGCCCACCGACAACGGTGTCGTAGTTTGCTAGAACGTCCGATCACCCCGGAGGTGCCTCGTGAACCAGCACTCACGAACAGATGCCTACACCGATCGCTACGCCGCCCGTGCCGCCGGCATGGTCGCCTCTGAGATCCGGGCTCTGTTCGCGGTGGCTTCGCGTCCCGAGGTCGTCTCCCTCGCGGGGGGCATGCCCTACGTGTCAGCGCTCCCGCTCGACGCCGTAGGGGAGATGGTGGGCGAACTGGTGGCCCGCAACGGCGCCGAGATGCTCCAGTACGCGTCCGCCCAAGGCGACCCCCTTCTGCGCGAGCGCATCTGCGAGGTGATGGCGCTCGAAGGCGTCCAGGCGTCCGCGGACGACGTCGTGGTGACGGTGGGAGCGCAGCAGGCGCTCGACCTGATCACTCGGATCTTCGTCGACCCGGGCGACGTGGTCCTGGCGGAGGCCCCCTCCTACGTGGGCGCGCTGGGCACCTTCGCCGCCTACGAGGCGGACGTCGTCCACGTGCCCCTGGACGACGGCGGTCTCATCCCGTCCGCTCTGCGCGAGACCCTTGAACGGCTCCGGCGGGAGAACCGCCGCGTCAAGTTCCTCTACACCGTTCCGACGTTCCAGAACCCCGCGGGCGTCACGCTCACCACCGCGCGCCGCGCCCAGGTCCTGGAGATCTGCGCCGAATATGACGTGCTGATCATCGAGGACAACCCCTATGGGCTCCTCAGGTTCGACGGCGAACCGGTGCGGGCCCTCCGCGCCGACGACGCCGAGCGCGTGATCTACCTCGGCTCGTTCTCGAAGACGATCGCCTCAGGACTCCGGGTGGGCTGGGCCCTGGCGCCGCATGCTGTACGGGCCAAGCTCGTCCTGGCCGCCGAATCCGCGATCCTGTGCCACCCGAACTTCTCCCAGCTCGCCGTACGGGAGTACCTCAGCACCCAGCCATGGCGTGAGCAGATCAAAGATTTCCGTGAGCTTTACCGGGCCCGCCGCGACGCCATGCTGGAATCCCTGGAATCGATGATGCCCGAGGGCTGCACCTGGACCCGGCCCGCCGGCGGTTTCTTCGTCTGGCTCACCTTGCCCGAGGGCCTGGACGCCAAGGCGATGGCTCCGCGCGCCATCGCCGAACGCGTCGCGTACGTACCGGGCACGGGCTTCTACTCGGACGGCACCGGGCACCGCCATATGCGACTGTCCTACTGCTACCCGGACCCGGACCGCATCCGGGAGGGCGTCCGCCGCCTCGCCGCGGTCGTGGAGCAGGAGATCCAGCTTCGTGACACCTTTGGGGGAGTCGGAGCAAGCTCACCCACTGGGGTCGACACCCCCGGCCCCGGTACCTTCTAGGACTCAAGAAAGGCGCGCCGGCTCCCCCATCCTGGAGCCGGCGCGCTTGTTACGAGGAACCGCTGGCGGGAACCGGTGATTCCCGCCACCAGCCAAAACGTCCACTGGTGGGACGTGTGTGACGCAAGGGGCATTGATTGGAACTCGGGCATGTGGTCGTCCTCGCCGGAGGTCTGTCCTACGAGCGGGAGGTCTCGCTGCGCTCCGGCCGCCGGGTCGTGGACGCGCTGCGCTCCGTCGAGGTCCCGGTCGAGCTCCGGGACGCGGATGCGACGCTCCTGGACGCCCTCTCGAACGACCCGCCGGACGCCGTCTTCCCCGTCCTCCACGGGGCGTCGGGCGAGGACGGCGCGATGCGCGATGTGCTCGAACTGCTGGACGTCCCGTACGTAGGCTCCCGCCCGGACGCCTGCCGCGTCGCCTGGGACAAGCCTTCCGCCAAGGCCGTCGTACGGCGCGCGGGCCTGAGCACGCCCGCCTCCGTCGCCCTCCCCAAGGAGATCTTCCACGACCTCGGCGCATCGTCGGTTCTCGACCACATCGTGCGGCGCCTCGGCCTTCCCCTCTTCGTCAAGCCGACCCGCGGCGGCTCCGCCTTGGGCGCCTCGATCGTCCGCGAGGCCAGCGAGCTACCGGCCGCCATGGTCGGCTGCTTCTCGTACGGCGACGCGGCGCTCATCGAGCAGTACATCGCCGGCACCGAGGTCGCCGTCAGCGTGATCGAGCGGGACGGCCGGCCCCAAGCCCTCCCCGCCGTCGAGATCGTGGTCCCGGGCGGTCGTTACGACTACACAGCCCGCTATGACGCCGGCGACACCGAGTTCGTCACCCCGGCCCGCCTCTCTCCCGAGGCCGCCGAACGCGCCACCGCCGCCGCCCTCACCGCTCACCAAGCACTGGGCCTGCGCGACCTCTCCAGGACCGACCTGATCGTGGACTCCGACGGCGAGGCCCACTTCCTGGAGGTCAACGTTGCCCCCGGCCTCACGGAAACCAGCCTCTTCCCCATAGCCATCAACGCCGCCGGCCTAGACCTGGGCACCGTCTACCGCGACCTCCTCCTGGCACGTTTCCCGTGAAACATCGACGTACCGCCCACAGACACCGCTGACGCCAACACGACTACCCCACCCTTGCTCCCGGCTACACCCCCATAGCCACCGCCACAAACAGACCATTCCAGAGGACACTTCAGGGCAACTCAGCCAGCGAACCACCCGGTACCGGCCCTGGCCGTGGACCGATCGGCATCTTCGAGCTGATCACCAAGCGGCACGCCCTGACGCAGGTCGTGGGGCTCCCCGACCAACAACTCCAAGCCCGCAAGAAATCCCTTCGCCCCGCTCACCCCGACAAGACGCGCCCAGCCCCAACCCAAGGGATGGAAACGAAGGCGCAGGGGGTGCTGTGAACGAGAGGACGATGGGGTGCGCATACCAGCGCGCATGCGCGCCCAGCCATTCGCCGACGTATACCCGCACGAGCGGTGCGGACGTCGAACAGGCCGCTGAACGCGTCCGGCAGGCCCAGCTCGCACTGCCAGCCGGTCCACCGCAATCAGGTGCCCGCCCGCCGACGTAGACGCGCA
>NZ_JBIMPP010000138.1:0-4149 GCF_043906805.1 Actinomadura sp. SCN-SB
GGCCGCCGATCTGTTCGGGATCAGGAGTCCGAGTGGCAAGGCGGCGAGGATGGTCAGAATCGCGATCATGGCTTTTCCTTGGGTTGCGTTGAGGCGTGTATGAACGATTTGCGGAGGACACCGATCAGGCCGATCCGTTGGTGTTCGGAAAGAGGCGGTGCGGTTTCCGCGTCCATCTGCGTGTACGGCGTCTTCCGGTAGTCGGCGGTCGGCGGTTCCATGACCGTCGCCTGGTTGGTCAGTCGGTTCCCCGCAGGCGAGTCATGGCGCGCCGGTGGATTCGGGCACCGATCACGCGCCAGGCAAGCCGAAGAGGTGCCGGGAGCAGGCGGAGGAACGCCGCTCGTTCGGCCGGTGTGGCGTCCTCCAGGATCGCGCCGAGGAGGACGAATGCCTTGCTGTTCTTGGGCAGGCCTTCCTGCCCGCGTTTGCTGAGTGCCTCCCATTCGGAGCGGGTGATGTGCACGTCGACCAGCGGGAGGACCGTGTTCTCCTCCTCGTTCAGGTGCTCGTCGATTGCGATTGATGCCTGCTCGTGGACGGCGGCCAGCTCGTCACGCGTGCCTGCGTCGGCACGGTCCCGCCAAACGGGGAGCAGTTCACTGATGTGGTGGAGCAGTACCGCAAGGTGCTGGTGCTGGGTTTCCATGCGGCGCACCAGGTCGGTGTCCAACTGGCCGACCCGCTGTAGCAGCAGCGGCCAGAGCATTTCGTCCTCGCTGGTGTGGTGGTGGTGCAGTCCCTTGACGAGATCCAGATAGAACTCGCCAACGACGGCGGCGCGGATGCGATCACCGTCGGCAACGGCTCGGATCAGGCCGGGGGCCAGGCGGAACTCGCGGCGGAACAGGCGGTGGACAACGACCATTTCCCAGGTGTTCCCGCGGTCGGTAATGGCAGGCATGAGCTGTGACCCTCGCTCTCAATCGGCATCGGATGGGTTGCGATCACGGCCTTTGTGAACGCGGGCGTCATGCCGCGTGAGACGGCGATCGAGGAGCGGGCGGCCGCGCCGCCTGCCACCGGGAACGCTCCGCGCGCGTTGGCCGAGCTGGACGTGGCCGTGCCGGCTGCGCCGCACTGGGTGCGGAGGTGGGTGCCGGTCATCGTCGGCCTGTATCGCTGTGGACGACGCGCTCGCCGCGCTGTGGAAGGTCTCCGGCTTCCCGGCGATGAGTTGGGCATCAACCAGCGGCCCGAGCTGCAGCGGCCCGAGCTGCAGCGGCCCGAGCGGCTCGTCCTGGCCCAAGACCCCTGCGTGCTACTGCCTGCGCCGCCCCGGCCGCCAACACGCGACAATGCTGCCGGGGCGTTGGGGCTGTGCTGCGCGGATCGGTGCAGGTTCTGCGTCGTGTACATGCGCCCTACTCTGCCCACGAGCAGTTGAGGTGTCCTTGGAGTCGAGCGCGCGACTGTTGGACACCAGCGCGCATCGGCGCCGGCGCTCAAGCAGGCGGCTCGAAATCGTGGATTTCTGCCAACGAACTCGAGGCGGCGAGTGCGGTGACTGACCCGATCACCTGACCCGGAACCTCACGTTGAACTTCGCACACCGCAAGAGGATTGTGGGGTTACTCGCGGGGGCGTCGATCGCGTCGGAAGACGGGCAGGGAGCACGGGCATGGCGGCACGTCTTCGCAAGGCTTGGCCGGTCGTCGCCTGGTGGTCGCTGGTCGGCGTCGACGTGGTGGTCGTCGCGGTGTTTGCGGTCACCGCTGCTACCGACCCTTACCACGTCCTGGAAGGGGAGAGGGTGGAGATCCACAATTTCCAGGGTCTGCTGCCCACTGCGATCGTGGTGGTGCTGCGATCGATGACGCTGGTGGCTGAGCGACGCCTGCTGCCGGTGGCGCATGGCGCGTTGGTACTGGCCGGCCGTTTGGCTTCCCTGATCGGTTTCAACTACATCGGACGATGGCTGTACGAGCGTGCCTATGGGCGCTGGTATGAGGTGATCCTGGGCGGAACGGTCGGGTACGCATTCGCTGGCGTCCTAGGCATCGGGCTGGCCGCGCTGATCTACAACCTCTCCCGTTATCGGATCGTCGAGCCGGGACGGAAACGCCCGCCGGGTGGCGCGTCGATCGGCGCCGCCGACCCGCTGCCAGCGGTGCCCCGGTCGGCGACCGACATGACTTCAGAGCCCGATGTCTCCGTGGCGCCGGTCCCCGGGCGTCGTCAGCTGACCAGGGATTCCCTGTTCAGCGTTGTCGGGGTATTCATTGGCGTCACCGGCCTTGTCATGGGCGTGACGAATCTAGTCCGTCTCGGCTTGGCGGTTCTGGTCGGCGCGGCGGTCGTCGCCGCCATCGCCTTGCTCGCACGCGGAAAACACGATTCCGCAGAATCCTCTCGGCCTTCCGACGCGAACATGTAGTTATGGATCGACACCGGCAATAGGGATGCGACTGCGCTCATTCCTTCCCGTCGACACTCATGCGATTGACCATCGACGCTGGCTCGCCTTTTATCCGGGGCAGACCCAGGGCTTGATCAAGTTCCGGAGACGTGACGCTGGTCTGGTGGTGACCGGTTGGGGTGCATAGCAGAGCAGGCACGGGCTTCGTGATCATTGGGGTGTCGAAGCTCAACGATCATGAGGTGGCCCGTGCCTGCCGTTGTATCTTCTCCCATTCCCCCGGTGCTGCTGAAGCTGGCCTCCTTGGATGCTGGCCGTGTCGCTGACCTGCGGTCTTTCCTGGACCTGGTGCCCGACCCGCGCTCACGGCGGGGCCGCTGGTACTCGCTGACCGCGATCCTCCTCGTCTGTGCCTGCGCGGCTGTTTCGGGAGCGAGGAGCATCGACGAGATCGCCGAGTGGGCGGGGCGGGCCTCGGACGCCGTGCTGACGAGCATCGGCGTCCGGCGGCATCCTCTGCGGTGGCGCCGTGCCCCCTCGCGGACCACGATCGGCCGCGTGCTGGCGGTCGTTGACGGTGACGCTCTGGACCGGGCCGTCGGCACCTACCTCGCCGGCCACCACAGCACCGGTACCGACTCCGGACAACGACAAAGGATCGCCGTCGACGGCAAGTCGCTGAGAGGGTCGGCCCGCCTGCTGGCCGGCCGCAGGCACCTGCTCTCCGCCGTCACCCACCACCGGGCCATGACTGTCGCCCAGACCGAAGTCGGGGCGAAGACCAACGAGACCGCGCACTTCAAGCCCCTGCTCGAACCGCTGGACCTGGACGGAGTACTCGTCACCTTCGACGCCCTGCACTCGGTACAAGCGAACATCACCTGGCTGGTCAACACCAAGAACGCCCACTACATCGCCATGATCAAGCGCAACCAGCCGACCGCCTACCGGCAGCTCGCCGCCCTGCCCTGGCCGGACATCGCCATCCAGCACACCGCCTCCTCCACCGGGCACGGCCGCCGCGAGTCCCGCTCCATCAAGACCTGCGGCATCGCCGACGAACTCGGCGGGATCGCCTTCCCCCACGCCCGCCTCGCCGTCCGCGTCCACCGACGCCGCCGGCAGGCCCGCCGACGCGAGAGTCGCGAGACCGTCTACGCCGTCACCAGCCTCGACGCCCACCAGACCACCCCGGCCGAACTCGCCGCCGCGATCCGCGGCCACTGGGGCATTGAAGCCCTGCACCACGTCAGAGACGTGACCTACGCCGAGGACGCCTCCACCCTCCACACCGGCACCGGCCCCCGAGCCATGGCCACCTTCCGCAACCTCGCCATCGGCCTGCTCAAAACCCTCGGAGCCGACAACATCGCCAAGACCACCCGAGCAATCCGCGACCGCCCCGAACGAGCCCTCCCGCTCCTGGGCATCATCAACAACCCCGACGTTCAAGGAACTTGATCAAGCCCTGGGGCAGACCTCCATCGCGCATTTTGCGCGGGCCCGTTGGAAAGGTTGATCGATGGGCCGCTGGCCCACGCCGGTTCGGCATGATTTCGAGTCGCCTCCGGGGGAGCGTCGGCGCTGATGCGCGCTGGTGTCCAATAGTCGCGCGCTCGACTCCAAGGACACCCATACTGCTCGCGGGCAGAGTGATGCGCATGTACCTGACGCAGAGTTTGCATCGATCCGCGCAGCACAGCCCCAACGCGCCGGCGACCGTCTGTGGTGAGCGGGTGCGGAGCTTCGGTGAACAGGCCGGTCGGGTGGCCCGGCTGGCGGGTGCGCTA
>NZ_JBIMPP010000139.1:0-4006 GCF_043906805.1 Actinomadura sp. SCN-SB
ACAGCCGCCCACGCGCGCAGTTCGGTGGCCAGAGCCTCAGGCTGCGCGTTGATGAAGCTGTTGACCTTGCGTTCGTCTCGATCGCTTCGGGCTGAGGGGAGGAGCATGTTCCGGGCGGCGAGGAACTGGATGAGGCGTTTGCCTCTCGCTCGACGCTGGCTTGCGGTGAGCGTTCGGATGTCGTCCTCGGGGATGGGGGCCTCAGCACCTAGCCAGGCGAGGAGGACCCGGATGGCGCGAAGCGATGATTTCTGCGGCCCGGGCCCCCAGCGTTGGTCGAGCATGTAGGACTGGAAGTCCTTGATCAGCTGTTGGGCGGCTGGTGTCAGGGCGGGCAGTTCCTCGATGGGCAGGCTGCCGATGATCTCCCAGTCCCTGGGCTGATGGAACAGCGGTTCTTGGCCGGGGATGAGGAGGTGGGGCGAGCGCGGGGGCCGGGGTTTAGCGAGAGCGGGCCGAGGATGTGCCCAGCGCCTCTGGTCCTGCGGCGTCCGGAGCTGGACCCAGTGGATCTTGAGGTTGAACGTATAGGGCTTGCCGAGCGTGAGCTGCCGGCAGGACTGTTCAGGAGTGGCCAGCGGGTTGTGGCTGAGGTCGAGGCAGCAGCCCCGGCATAGACCCTCCCAGCACGGGACCTCGCAATTCCCGCAACGGTCGCAGCGCTGCGCAGGAAACCGATGAGGCCGGTCGCGAAAGCCGCGGCAACCAGGGCAGAGCTGCGCGAATCCCCAGGCCTGACAATCCAGGCAGCTCTGGGGCCGAGGTTTGCGAAGTGGAGGATGACGCGAGGAGGTCAACAGGGCGGCGTTCGATTTCGTGGCCACCGGTGTCAGTTCGGCGGTGGGGTTCGAGGCCGGTCACCCTTAGCTCGGGGGACGGGTCGTGCCCCACCCTTGCTCCGGGTATCGCTCTGCCCGACGGCTTCCGGCAAATCTGTGGCCTTGCCCGCAGCCCCCTCGATCGGCTCGGCTTCCAGGAGATCGGCGACCGTGCAATCCAGGGCGGCGCAGATCTTGTCCAGGTCGTCCAGCCGAACGGTGATGGGCTTGCCGCCCCACATCGCTGAAACCTTGCTGAGCGAAGGGCGGAACCCGACCTCTTCGAACGCGGCGAGTAGATCGGTCGGCCGCCAGATGTCACGGCGTGCTGCCGCCCAGCGCAGGTTCCATTTCACCGCAGGTTCCCCTTGTCCATCTGACGGCGGCCATGGAAAGCTCCCCATAGGCGGCCAGATACCGCCCCGCTGATGGCCACGGGGGTCCCCGTGGACGGCCAGATATCTCCCCGCTTGTTCCCGATCGGTCCCGGTCGGCGACAGTCGAGCGGGTGAAGAACAGCAGGGAGATCATGGAGATCCTTGAGGCGTATGACCTCACGGGCAGTTACCGTGCCGCGGCCGAGCTGGCCGGGTGCGACCACCACACGGTGGCGCGGTATGTGAAGATGCGCGCGGCCGGGCAGGCGCCCGAGCAGCGGCGGCACCGGGAACGGGCGATCGATGCCTATCTGCCCAAGATCGAGGAGCTGGTGGTGCGTTCGAGGGGGAAGATCCGCGCGGATGTGGTGCATCAGCGGATCGTCGCGATGGGTTTTGCCGGCGGGGAGCGCACCACCCGCCGCACGGTGGCCGAGGCCAAGGCGCAGTACCGGCTCGGCCGGCACCGGGTCTACCGTCCCTGGACGGTGGAGCCGGGGCTGTGGCTGCAGTTCGACTGGGGCTGGGGGCCGCGGATCGGTGGGCGGCAGACCACGTTGTGGTGCGCGTGGCTGGCCTGGTCGCGGTTCCGGGTGGTGATCCCGGTCTGGGACAAGACGCTGCCGACGATCACCGCGTGCCTGGATTCCACGTTGCGGCGGATCGGCGGGGTGCCGGCCTATGTGCTGACCGACAACGAGAAGACCGTCACCATCGAGCATGTCGCGCAGATCGCGGTCCGCAACGCCGAGATCGTGGAGGTCGCCAAGCATTACGGCACCACCATCCGTACTTGTGTCCCGGCTGATCCCGAGTCCAAGGGCGGGTCGGAGGCGACGGTGCGGATCGCCAAGGCCGATCTGGTGCCCACCGAGGTCAACCTGCGCGGGGAGTACTCCTCCTTCGCCACCCTGGAGGCGGCCTGCCGCGAGTTCTGCGCGCGGGTCAACGACCGCCCGCACCGCGAGACCCGCCGCAAGCCGGTCGAGCTTTTGGCCGAGGAGCGCCAGCGGTTGCACCCGTTGCCGCGGGCGCCGTTCACCGCGGCGTTCGGCACCACCCGCCGGGTGAACTGGAACTGCACCATCTCCGTCGACGGGGTGCGGTACTCGGTCCCGCACCGCCTGGTCGACACCCGGGTCTGGGCCCGCTTCCACGGCGACGAGCTGATCGTCACCGCCGTCGAGGCCGACGGCACCGCGGTCGAGGTCGCCCGGCACCAGCGGGGGAACCCCGGAACACCGGTCGTCGACGACGACCACTTCCCACCCCGGGAGAACAAGGACGCCGACCGGACCCCGAAGGCGACCAACGCCGCCGAGGCGGCGTTCTTGATGCTCGGCCCGGGCGCGGCGTCCTGGCTGGTGGAGGCCGCCGCCGCGGGCACCCGCCGGATCGGCGCGAAGATGGCCGAAGCGGTCGCGCTGGCCAAGCTGCACTCGCCCGCCGCCGTTGATCGGGCGCTGGGCACCGCCGCGATCACCGGCCGATTCGCCGACGCCGACCTCCTGTCGATCCTGGACTACCAGGCCCGCCAGGCCGACGCCGCGCCCACCCGGGCCGGTGAAGGCCACAGCCTGCAGCCCGGCACCTCGGCCTGGGCCGCCTTCGGCACCGGCACCGGCACCACCACCAGCGGCGCCGGTCTGCCCGACGACCTGCCGGACGACCTGCCCGACGACGTCGGTGGCCACGACCTGGACCTGGACGGTGACCGATGAGCCCTCAACTGAGGCCCGGCCCCGGCCCGGACTGGGCACCGGTGGCCATGCGCCGCTGGGTCGCCGAAGACCTCCACCGCACCCTGACGGCCGCAGCCCACCACATGGCCGATCACCTGCTGGACTGCCTGCCGGGCCATCGCTCCGACACCGGCGCCCTGCTGGACGACCTGCACTATCACGCCGGGCTGCTCAACTGCCGGCTCGCCGAGCACCCCACCACGGACCCCGCAACCGAGACCGCGACTGGCAAGGACGTGATCTGATGGCCACCCCGCTGCGCACCACCGCCGGCGCCACCGCCACCGCCCCCGGCACCGTCGGCGGCACGGCAGGCGACCCGCTGGCCGAGGCGATCGCGCTCACCCGCCGCCTCAAGCTCCCGCACATCCGCCGCACCCTGCCCGACCTGGTCCCCACCGCCAAAGCCCAGCGCTGGGACCCCGCCGAAGTCGTCCGCGTCCTGCTCGCCGAGGAAGCCGCCGGACGCGACCGCGCCAACCTGGTCACCCGCCGCAAACGCGCCGCCTTCCCCACCGGCAAGACCTTCGGCGACTGGGACGAGACCGCCTCGTCCATCCCGCGGCCCACCCAGGACGCCCTCAAGACCCTCGAATGGGTCGGGCGCCGCGAGAACCTGTGTGTCTGCGGGCCGTCGGGGACAGGCAAGAGCCACTTCACCGAAGCGCTCGGCCAGGCCGCCGTCGAGGCCGGGATGAGCGTCGCCTGGTTCACCATCGAAGACCTCGGCGCCCTGGTCCGCCGCCACCGCGTCGACGACTCCATCGCCCGCGCCCTGACCCGCATCATCCGCGCCGACCTCATCATCGTCGACGACATCGGCCTGCTACCGGTCTCACCGGACGCCGCCGAAGGGTTCTACCGCCTGGTCGACGCCGCCTACGAACGACGCAGCCTGACCGTCTCCAGCAATCTGCACCCCTCCGGCTTCGACGAGATCATGCCCAAGACACTGGCCACCGCCACCGTCGACCGCCTCCTGCACCACGCCCACGTCGTGGTCACCCAGGGTGACAGCTTCCGGCTCACCCAAGCCACCTCCGGGCAGGGGGTGAAGCCCTTCAGCTAA
>NZ_JBIMPP010000140.1:0-3127 GCF_043906805.1 Actinomadura sp. SCN-SB
GGGTCTGTGCGGCCCGCCGCCGGGCGGCCGCGACGACGTGGTGGGTGTTCCAGCCCGCGGCTTGCGGCGCTCGGGGAGGAACTCCAGGCCGGTGATGAAGACCGGGCAGGTCTTTCGCGCTGGGAACGCTGCGACTGCATGTCAACCGCGTGGACCGGCAAAAACCGGAGCTATCGCCAAGCTGACGGCGCGGGTTTGCTGATGGCCAACCGCTGTCAAGCCTGAAGGCATAGCAGGCGGCGGTTGCTTAGGGTGCTGTACGGATGTGGCATCGATCGAGGCACCTGTAGGGTTCAGAATCATGGGACAGGATTGCGGACGCTGTTCACGTAGCTGATCATGTGTCGATGACCTCCGCCGTTGATCGAGCGTGGGATCGGATTCTGGCCTGGTTGACCCATCACGCACCGGCCACACTGGACTGCATCGGCCCACCCGCTACTGCTGAGGACATCGCCGCAGCACAGGAAGCCGTGGGCATGGAGTTGCCCGCTGATGTGGCGGCCTGGTGGCAGCGGGCGAACGGAATCGCCTCCAGGCGGTCACACCAGCTCTTCTATCTGGTCCCGTTCTACAGCCCTTGTCGGATCGAGCACGCTCTGGCCGGCCCCATGCGCGGGTGTGTACGCGCATTCGACAGGGTCAACACCGACGGGAATCCTCGTCGGGTCAGCGTAAGCCTCATGTTGGCCGACGTCGCCGACGCACTGGAGAACCGGCGTGGTTGATCGCTGCACCGTGCGCGGGAGGCCGGACACACCGGACGGCTGTGCGGCCTCGACCCGGCCGACGCCATGCTCGACCAGGCTCGTCGACGGTCGGACGTCGAGTGGGTGCTCGGCGACCTCGCCACGGCCCAGTGGGATCGGGAGTTCGACCTGGCCGTCATGACCGGCCATGCCTTCCAAGTGCTCAAGCCCGTAACCCGCGTACCCGCCCGTGGCGGAAGTGGACAACGGACGGCGTGATCAGAGTGACCACGGCCGACGGTGATCCCGTTCGTCTGGAGCGCCGCGTCGAGATGCCCGTCCAGGGGGGCTGGTCACCTTCACTGAGACCTTCACCAGCCCTGCCTGGGCCACTGCTAAGACGAGCCGGACCACGCTGCGTTTCCTCGGCCCGGACACCCTGGCGTCGCTGTTGCGCTCAGCGGGTCGAGGAGCAGTACGGACTGGGATCGAGGCCCGCTCACCGACACGAGCCCGGAGATCATCACCATTGCCAGGCGAGGCTGACCCTGTGGGGGCGCTGGCACCGTCCAGTAGGGCCAGAAGGCTATGGGTGGTCGGCTTTGGCGGTGGGGAGGTTGACCAGGCGGGCGCTTTCGGACGTTGCCAGCCACAGCGGGGTGTCGGCGCCGGTGGTGGTGTCGCCCGCGATCAGATTGCAGAGCCGGCCGAACGCCTTCAATGCGCCGCGGGAATGCCGGTCGAGGTTGCCGCTCTTGATGATTCCCGGGTGCGCCCCGTTCACGGTCGTGCCCGTGCCGGCGAGCCGGGACGCCAGCGCGTACACGAACATCGCGTTCATGTTCTTGGTGCGTGCGTAAGCGACGAACGGGCGGAAACTGGGTGGCCAGCCGAGTCCGCGCCGGTCTCCAGGTCGAGGTCGTCCAGATCGACACCGCCCGCCCGGACAGCGAGGACGCGAGCAAGCTCGACCTGCTTCGCGTCATGGCCTCCGGTTCGAGGACGCCTCGCTGATAGAAGGCAACGGCGGTGCGCGCCGCCGACGTCACCGCCGTGGACGCCTTCGCGGAGATGCTCGCCGCCTCGGCTCGGGTGGGCGCCGAGCGGGTGCGGTTCGTACCGGCCGATCTGTTCGACTGGCGGCCGGACCGCCGCTACGACGTCGTCTTCTTCGGGTTCTGGCTGTCACGCGTTCCGCCTGAACGCTTCTGGTCCCTGGTGGCCGACCGCCTGAAGCCGGAGGGGCGGGTGTTCTTCGTCGACGACTGGTACCGCACCGCGGACGAGCTACTGGGGAGCGGGGAGCCGGGCGCTGACGGAATGTCCTATGTGGGCATCATCATGATCGGGAATTGGCGCAACGCAGCGGCCCTTGAAGGAGAGCCATGTCCTTTCCCGAGCTACCCACGCCCGCGCCCGGCGAAGTGCTGTTGGTCTGTACGTGCTACCAGGACGGCACGGCGCTGTGGGGACGGCTGCTTGGCGAGATCAAGGGTCGTCGCGAAGGGGATGTGCTGCACGTTGAGGGCGGCAGGGTCCGGCTTCGCGTGCTCGAAGGGCGTGGATGGGACGGCCTGCTCGGGGGGAACGTGCCGGCGCTTGTGCCACCCGGCCCACCTGCGCCGTTGGTGATCCTCTTGGCCGACATTCCGGTGGTCTATGGCGGGGGCGCCCCCTTGCTGGTGGATCTGGCGCAGATACCCGGGCGCGGCGTCCGGGTCCCGTCGGGCCGGCTCGGCGAGGTCTTGGGCGCGTTGCTGGACGGCGCGCTCACGTTCGACCATCTGGTGGGCGACATGGACGTGGACGGGATCTATCAGGGGGACGCGGGCCGACCGGCCTTCCTCGCGACGGCCACGCCGTCGCGGTGGATCTTCCCCTCTCTGCCCTCCACGGCCGCCGCGATGCTGGTCCGTACCTCCTTCGACGACGAGGAGGGCTGGCGCGGGCTGCTCGCGCAGTTGGGCGGCGCCGACGAGGAGGGCTGGGTCGGCAGGAATGTGGACCTGGACGAGATCGACGTCGAGCGGTACCCGTTGACGGCCTTGGTCGTCGACGACCGGGCCTTCGAGGATCTTCGGCCAGGCCAGGTCCCCGCGCTGGTCCCGCCCCGGGAGCACACCACGCTGGTCGCGCTCGCCGACGCCAGGACCTTCACCGAGCCGGGCCGGCCGCTGACCGTCGTCGATCTGTACGACACCCCGGGGCAACCGGCGGTCCTTCCTTGCGACATGGTCGGATCGATGGCGTGCAATCTGGAGATCGCCAACATGGACTTCCGCGACTTCGTCCCCGAGAAGGACGTCAAGCCGTGGTGGGAACGCTGAGCCGCACCCCGTGAATGAGCTGCCGGTACAGGGGTAAGGCCAGACTCACTACGGAACGTAATGATTCGTCACCTTGTGTCAAGCGGGGAGGTGACTGCCCGTGCCTGGACG
>NZ_JBIMPP010000141.1:0-3054 GCF_043906805.1 Actinomadura sp. SCN-SB
TTGATAACCGATCGGAATAGACCGTCACCGAACAACGGCCCCGGAGCGGAACCTGAGCCACACGCAACCGGCAAGGGGCGTCCCAGCAGCGGAACGCCCGCCGTCGGCCTAGGCCAACCAGAGCCGCTCACCGCAGGGGGCGGCGCCACAAGGTGTTGAGCGCCGGTCGCGGCACAGCGGCTGGCAGCCGGCCTGAACGTCCCCCGCAGGTAGATCCGCCGCAGCACCCTTCGCGACCCGCAAGGCCGCCGATGTCCACACGGACGCGGCGTTATTGCGGGCATCTCGGAGCGCGGCGTGCGACTCCAGCCAACGGCTCGAACAGCCCCGGCGAAAATGAGCGCACCACCGACTGATCACCGGTCAGTGGGCGAACGCCAAGGCCACCCACCGCCATGCTCAGCGTGGAAAGCGGGTGCGACCGTCGGTAACGGCCTCCCGGCGAATGTGATCGGCCGATATCCCCTGCACGAGCGAGAGGTCCGCGCCACGCAGGTCGGCGCCGTTCAGTTGTGCACCGGTCAAATTCGCACGGCCCAGATTCCAGCCCTCCACGCCCGGATGGTACGCGCCGCGCGTAGACGGTCCCCGCAGGTCCGCACCGCGCAGGTCCGTGCCGGTGAGGTCAGCACCGGACAGATTGGTATGACGTAAATCCATGTTGGACAGGTCCGCTCCCGTCAGATTTGCGTCGGAAAGGTTCGCGGCGTACAGGTACGCATTACTCAGCCGTGCCTGGGTGAGGTCGGCCCCGCTCAGATTGGCGCCCGACAGGATCGCGCGTTTCAGGTCGATGCCGACCAGGTTCTTGCCGCGCAGGTCGATGTTCTGGAGGTCGATATGGAGAAGCGGAACCTCGGAGCGCAGGAGGACTCTCAGCGCCGACTCGGCGTCCACTGGTAGTCGTTTGGGATCGTTGACCGGTGGGCGGTCGGTGGCGTGGCTGCGGACGTAGGCGGAGAGCACTTCGGCGATGGTGTACTGGTCGCGACGAGAGTCCTGCATCAGCCGTTCCAGCGCGAAGATGCCGCCCGTTCGTACCTCGGATTTCTCGGATCCGAGTTGCTCGATCGCCTTGGTGTAGCGGTCGGTGACCTGGCCCTCGCGTGTCACTTCCAGTGTTCGTGAGGTGTAGAGCAGGCCGGCTGCGGTGAAGACGACACCGACGATCACGACCAGACCGGTGACCGACTGCATCAGCGCCTGCCTGGCCTGATTGAGCCCTTCCGCCCGCTCGGCAGGGGTCAGCCGTGCGCGTTCCTCCGGGGTCAGCGCAGTGCGTTCGCCCGACAACCACCGCGCGCCGGGCCCTAGCAGCGCCCACAACGCCAGCACCGACACGCCGGCCGCAGCGGCACCGAACAGTGCCCATCGCAGGGTTTCCGATTGCACCCAATACAGCCCACCCCACGCGGCGACCAGCGATCCCAGCGTCAGCGCAGCGGCTACGACCTCTGACGTGTTCGGCCTATTCATGCCGTCCCCTCGTACCTCAGGCCCATGGAGAACGGCACCAGGGTGACAGCCGGGCTGACCATCGGCCTTCAACTGCGGCACTTCGCTACAACACAGTCACCTCCCTGACGTTGACCGCTGGGTCCGACCGTCCTGGACAGGCTCGGCACGGGGCTTCGCGATGCGGTGACCACTATCAGCCACCAGCACCGCTTGCCAGCGAAAGGCGCCTCGGCCGCCACGGTCAGCCGGCAAATCGCCATCGGTGCTGAAGCAACCACGGCGGCACGCAAGCCGTCCAAACTGTGCCCAAGCCAGGGACCGACCAGCGAACCTTGTTCCCCGGATCAGGAGAAGCCCGCAGTCCTGGACGGCTAAAGACCGAGTGCAGGCGCGAAGCTCAGCGTCAGCTCGCAGAGGTGCGCAACCCTGCCCGCTCGACCCATCGAGGCCGGGCAACAGCCGTCCGTCACCGCACCTGGTATGCCAGTATTGTACAAAGGTGACCACAGAACCAAAATGCACCCATTGCGGCGCAGGTGATCTGGAGCAGGGCTTCACAATCCACAATGAAGGGGCCGGTGTCAATACGATCGATCGGGCGCATTGGTACAGAGGTGTCGTGGAGTATGGAATGGGGTTCGCCTCGCGAATCAAATTCAGAAGACGCATCAAGATCCCGATCGTCGCCTACCGATGCCTCCGATGCGGCCATCTCGAATTCTTCGCCAAGTAAACTCATTCTCGCCGGCCAAGGGACGGCTCTGGACCGGCCCCATTCGGTTCGCGTGACCGCGCCCCCCGGTCGGCCGGGAGCCGCCAGAGGCTCAGGCCCGCTACCACCGCCGCGACGGCCGTAGCGATCAATGCGCCTTCAGTAACCATGGCAAGTTTGGAAGAGATCTGAGCAGTTGAACCAGGTGACCGATGTGGTGCCGAACCCGGGGCTGGGCCAGACTCTGTCGAGATGCATCAACACCAGCAAGGATCTGAGTTCGTCGTCGGGGTCGACCATCACTTCGTCGAAGAGGCACGCCAACTGACCGTGCGCCTCAAGCGCCGTTCCGCTTGGGTAGAGGCCGTGGCCGGTGCTCTCATCGTTGGGCTTGCGGTCGCGCTCATGCTTATGGCAACACCGGAGGGTTTCTGGAGCTGGATGAGCTTGGGCGTGGGAGGGATCTCCGCCCTGCTCTTGTTAGGCAGCTCCTGCCGCCGGTTCACCGACGTTCGACGCCTGCGCCGATCATGGAGCGCCACTGGAATCCCAGCGGTGGCAATGCGGATGTCGCACCGCGGCCTTCGTTGCAGCATCGACGACGCGCCAGACGGCGTGTTCCTTCCGTGGTCCGCGATCGAGGGATTCCGTATCAGGCCGTGCAGGGCACAGCAACTCTTGGTGCTCGAACTGGCGCCAGGCGTCAACGCGAGCACACCCGGCGTCACCGGGCTGGATCGTCCCGCCGTTCAACGCGTAATGCAGCGCAAGGTGTCCGGCGTCAAGGGACTCCGCTTCCCTGTTGCAGCGCTGGATCAGTCGCTCCAGGACATCGACCGCGCGCTCGCCCGTCTCACCGAAGGCAGGGTCCGCATCCGTACCTG
>NZ_JBIMPP010000142.1:0-3019 GCF_043906805.1 Actinomadura sp. SCN-SB
CGAGGGTGTGGTGTGAGTTTCGCCCAGGCCGTGAAAGCCCTGGGGCTCTTGGACGAGGCGTCATCAACCAAATTGCGGAAGTAGAACCATCTCGAGGAGAGCTCCAATCGGTTCGATCGCGCCAGCACCTCCCTCCGCCGCTAGGGTAATCGTCGCTCGCGCTGACGGCGACGGAACGTCCGTCTAAAAGCGCACAGGCGATCCGGGCGGCGAGGCCAGAATGCCCGGGAATCAGCCTCATGATAGGCAGAAGCATCCTTTCATGCCGTATGCAGAGCTCGCGGTATTACCGTTGTCGCCAATCGCTGTCGCCTCCAGCTACGAGACGTGGTGGAGGGTGGTGCCGTCCCAGTACAAATGAGTCGCGATGTTCCACGCCGCGGGGTAGTCGAGGTAGCGGATCGCCTCGGGGATGCTGGGGCCGGGCAGGGGCTGGCCGGTGACGCCGTTTACCCAGCTCTCGCCGACCGGGCTGGGTTTCCAGTCGGGGTCTCCGATGAGGACGGCGGCGATGGCACCGGCCTGGAAGGTAACGCCTCCAGTGGAGGAGGGGATCCGCCATTCACGTTCCCAGCTGAAGTCCATGAGGCCGTGGGCGCCGTCGGTGCGGATGGGGTTGCCCCAGACCTTCGTCTCGGAAGCCCAGGTGTCGTGGACGCTCTCGGGCGGGTAGGCGATCCCGCCGCCGCCAGCAGCGATGACGTCGGCCCGCTTTAGCAGCACGCCCCAGGACTTCATTCCGCGCTCTGTGAGCATGTGGAGGAGGTGGAGACCGGGGCTATCAGAGAAGCAGACGGCGGGCATCCCGTCGGCGCGGAACGGCGGGAAGGCCATGAGGGTCTGGCTGTGCAGGATCGAGTTCAGGCGCTGCTGGGGGGTCATCTGCTTGATGGCGTCGGGCACGGCCGGGGTGAACTGTGAGCCCTCCCTTCGGCCGCAGAAGTGGACGAGCAGGTCGCTCTGCCCGGGGCCGGTCGGCGCGAGCACGGGCGGGAGGGGGGCGATCAGCTCTGTCATGTCGTCAATGATCGGACACCGAGGCTGTGGGCGGTGCACGGACACTCCGTGGGGTTTCGCTCAACGGTGGGTCCGGATTCAGGAACGACGGGCGTCCCAGAACGCACTCTCATGCTGCGAGGGGGGCGTGAGCGGTGGCACGCGATCATTCGGGGACGGCTTGCGGATGCCGACCGCCTGCTGGCCCGCATCGGTCAGTAAGCGGATGCCGGGTCGGCGGCACCCGCCAAAGCCCCGACAGGCTCGCTGAAGAACCACGAACTCCCCGTCTCCGGACCTCAGCTCGGCTTGGAGGTTTGGGTGGACGAGGCGGTCGGTGACTCCTGCGCGATTGCCATGACGGATATCGCCAGCACGATCAGCGGAGCGATGAGCACGGCCCAGGCTGTGAGATAGATGAGCCAAAGGGGTGGCGGATACCAGGCACGCGGCGAGATCGACAAGACCACTCCAATGCCGACCGAGGCCGTGGCCAGGTACGCGAGGATCGACCACGCGACCGCGTCCACCCACCAGGACGGTTCTCGGTCGCGCCACCGGATCCGGGATTTGACCCATTCGAGCCACCGGACCCGGGACTTGCCCCGTACGAGTACAGCCACCAGCACGATCGCTGCGAGCGTCACTAGGGCCATCGCGATATTGGCCACCGTGTGATCGGATATCCGGTAGCTCGCGGTCAGGTAGCCGGCGGACGAAACGTCGAGCATGACGGCGGCGAGGAAGAGCGAGAAGTAGATGAGCCGCCGCAGGAAGGCCAGGGTGCCATGGTTATCCCGTTGGTACGCCACCAGCAGCCAGGACAACGCCACGATCATCGCGATGATCGCTATGGCGAGTATGCCACCGAGAAACGCTTGCGCGGTGTTGGCACGGGGACAGGTCTGCTCTCCGGAGATGATGGTGCTTAGGTAGGCGGTCACGACCAGACTGAAGAACGCGGTGAAGAGTAACTTGAGCGCGTTCGTGGCTGCCGTACCCTGGCCGGGGCGTTCGCTGAGGATCACGATGATGCCAGCGAAGACGAAACCGGCGAGAACTCCCAGGAACGGCACCCAGTTGCCGGCGGCAGTGATCGGATTCCAGTCGAAGCTCCGGCACAGATCAGGGATGGGGTTCGTTCTCCATTCCCTTTTCGCTGCCGAACGTAGCGAGAAGAACCCGGAGATACCCCCGATAATGAGCCCCACGGCGACAACGAGCGGGGTGACATAGCGGACGAGAATTCGTTTCACGCGTGTACCTCTTCCGATCATGGATCAGTCTTACCGGTGCCACGACGCGCGTGCCCGACGTCGCAGTCCCTGACCAAGCGCTTGCAAGAGGCACCCGGGGAATGTGGGACGCCTGACGACGCTTGGTGTCACACAGTCTGGACCTCTGTGTGACCGCATTTAGTGCAGTTTGAGTTGTCGATCTTTGGCGTGGGTGACGGTGGCGTTATGAGGTACGGAGGTCGTGGGTCGGTCACCTTGGGGGTGCTGGCGGTCGTGGCCGACAGGGTTGCCGAAGTGGCGCCGAGCCGTGGGCGGCTGCGGAGCGCTGGTGGTCGTGGTGGGAGGGCCCTCGGAGGTTGTGGCGATCGGTGCATACCGGAGGAGACTCGGCGGGTAAGGCCGGCGTGGAGGCGTGCCGTCAGGCGGTGCTGTCGACGCGGGCCCTGACCCCTGGTGATCAGGTGAGATGACCAGACAGGTATATGACGCTGGTCAGAGGGGGACGCACTCTTCTGCCGCTGACCGCGCCTGCCTGCTCCTCGATCGAGCTCGGTGGTCAGCGCGTAGCCCCTGCGAGAGTAAAGATCGTCCATGGGGTGGGCGACGGGAGGGGCGATCACGGCCAAGCGCATGTGCTCCTACCCGTCCCAATCGGCGACGTTACCGCGTTCGTTTGCCCTGACCCATATCCGCCGTCACGCCTGGTCGTCGCTCGACCGGGCGTGCTCTCGCACTAGCCCTCGTTCGCCGGGACGGGAGGATCTCGTTGGACTCCTCCGGGCGGG
>NZ_JBIMPP010000143.1:0-2999 GCF_043906805.1 Actinomadura sp. SCN-SB
AGCAATGGCAACAACGTTGCGCAAACTATTAACTGGCGAACTACTTACTCTAGCTTCCCGGCAACAATTAATAGACTGGATGGAGGCGGATAAAGTTGCAGGACCACTTCTGCGCTCGGCCCTTCCGGCTGGCTGGTTTATTGCTGATAAATCTGGAGCCGGTGAGCGTGGGTCTCGCGGTATCATTGCAGCACTGGGGCCAGATGGTAAGCCCTCCCGTATCGTAGTTATCTACACGACGGGGAGTCAGGCAACTATGGATGAACGAAATAGACAGATCGCTGAGATAGGTGCCTCACTGATTAAGCATTGGTAACTGTCAGACCAAGTTTACTCATATATACTTTAGATTGATTTAAAACTTCATTTTTAATTTAAAAGGATCTAGGTGAAGATCCTTTTTGATAATCTCATGACCAAAATCCCTTAACGTGAGTTTTCGTTCCACTGAGCGTCAGACCCCGTAGAAAAGATCAAAGGATCTTCTTGAGATCCTTTTTTTCTGCGCGTAATCTGCTGCTTGCAAACAAAAAAACCACCGCTACCAGCGGTGGTTTGTTTGCCGGATCAAGAGCTACCAACTCTTTTTCCGAAGGTAACTGGCTTCAGCAGAGCGCAGATACCAAATACTGTTCTTCTAGTGTAGCCGTAGTTAGGCCACCACTTCAAGAACTCTGTAGCACCGCCTACATACCTCGCTCTGCTAATCCTGTTACCAGTGGCTGCTGCCAGTGGCGATAAGTCGTGTCTTACCGGGTTGGACTCAAGACGATAGTTACCGGATAAGGCGCAGCGGTCGGGCTGAACGGGGGGTTCGTGCACACAGCCCAGCTTGGAGCGAACGACCTACACCGAACTGAGATACCTACAGCGTGAGCTATGAGAAAGCGCCACGCTTCCCGAAGGGAGAAAGGCGGACAGGTATCCGGTAAGCGGCAGGGTCGGAACAGGAGAGCGCACGAGGGAGCTTCCAGGGGGAAACGCCTGGTATCTTTATAGTCCTGTCGGGTTTCGCCACCTCTGACTTGAGCGTCGATTTTTGTGATGCTCGTCAGGGGGGCGGAGCCTATGGAAAAACGCCAGCAACGCGGCCTTTTTACGGTTCCTGGCCTTTTGCTGGCCTTTTGCTCACATGTTCTTTCCTGCGTTATCCCCTGATTCTGTGGATAACCGTATTACCGCCTTTGAGTGAGCTGATACCGCTCGCCGCAGCCGAACGACCGAGCGCAGCGAGTCAGTGAGCGAGGAAGCGGAAGAGCGCCCAATACGCAAACCGCCTCTCCCCGCGCGTTGGCCGATTCATTAATGCAGCTGGCACGACAGGTTTCCCGACTGGAAAGCGGGCAGTGAGCGCAACGCAATTAATGTGAGTTAGCTCACTCATTAGGCACCCCAGGCTTTACACTTTATGCTTCCGGCTCGTATGTTGTGTGGAATTGTGAGCGGATAACAATTTCACACAGGAAACAGCTATGACCATGATTACGCCAAGCTATTTAGGTGACACTATAGAATACTCAAGCTATGCATCCAACGCGTTGGGAGCTCTCCCATATGGTCGACCTGCAGGCGGCCGCACTAGTGATATCCCGCGGCCATGGCGGCCGGGAGCATGCGACGTCGGGCCCAATTCGCCCTATAGTGAGTCGTATTACAATTCACTGGCCGTCGTTTTACAACGTCGTGACTGGGAAAACCCTGGCGTTACCCAACTTAATCGCCTTGCAGCACATCCCCCTTTCGCCAGCTGGCGTAATAGCGAAGAGGCCCGCACCGATCGCCCTTCCCAACAGTTGCGCAGCCTGAATGGCGAATGGACGCGCCCTGTAGCGGCGCATTAAGCGCGGCGGGTGTGGTGAAGCTTCGCAGCGTGACCGCTACACTTGCCAGCGCCCTAGCGCCCGCTCCTTTCGCTTTCTTCCCTTCCTTTCTCGCCACGTTCGCCGGCTTTCCCCGTCAAGCTCTAAATCGGGGGCTCCCTTTAGGGTTCCGATTTAGTGCTTTACGGCACCTCGACCCCAAAAAACTTGATTAGGGTGATGGTTCACGTAGTGGGCCATCGCCCTGATAGACGGTTTTTCGCCCTTTGACGTTGGAGTCCACGTTCTTTAATAGTGGACTCTTGTTCCAAACTGGAACAACACTCAACCCTATCTCGGTCTATTCTTTTGATTTATAAGGGATTTTGCCGATTTCGGCCTATTGGTTAAAAAATGAGCTGATTTAACAAAAATTTAACGCGAATTTTAACAAAATATTAACGCTTACAATTTCCTGATGCGGTATTTTCTCCTTACGCATCTGTGCGGTATTTCACACCGCATCAGGTGGCACTTTTCGGGGAAATGTGCGCGGAACCCCTATTTGTTTATTTTTCTAAATACATTCAAATATGTATCCGCTCATGAGACAATAACCCTGATAAATGCTTCAATAATATTGAAAAAGGAAGAGTATGAGTATTCAACATTTCCGTGTCGCCCTTATTCCCTTTTTTGCGGCATTTTGCCTTCCTGTTTTTGCTCACCCAGAAACGCTGGTGAAAGTAAAAGATGCTGAAGATCAGTTGGGTGCACGAGTGGGTTACATCGAACTGGATCTCAACAGCGGTAAGATCCTTGAGAGTTTTCGCCCCGAAGAACGTTTTCCAATGATGAGCACTTTTAAAGTTCTGCTATGTGGCGCGGTATTATCCCGTATTGACGCCGGGCAAGAGCAACTCGGTCGCCGCATACACTATTCTCAGAATGACTTGGTTGAGTACTCACCAGTCACAGAAAAGCATCTTACGGATGGCATGACAGTAAGAGAATTATGCAGTGCTGCCATAACCATGAGTGATAACACTGCGGCCAACTTACTTCTGACAACGATAGGAGGACCGAAGGAGCTAACCGCTTTTTTGCACAACATGGGGGATCATGTAACTCGCCTTGATCGTTGGGAACCGGAGCTGAATGAAGCCATACCAAACGACGAGCGTGACACCACGATGCCTG
>NZ_JBIMPP010000144.1:0-2973 GCF_043906805.1 Actinomadura sp. SCN-SB
GCAAGAAGGGACTGCGGAGAGTAGGGCTTCGATGTCTCATTTATTACAGTGAGAGTGAACATAAAATAGTGTTTTGCCCTAGCCTGTATGGAGGCAGTTGTCGTCGGAGTAATCGACTTTGGTTTGCCGACTTCGACTATCAGTCCATTTGGAAAAGTGTGAGCTGAACCGAACCTTAAAATACCACGCCTGTCATTCGTGCTTCTCGGGGCAGGCTGGGTCCCACTGCCAGGGCTTCCGGTTCTACTAGCCTTGAGTTGGGGGCTTGCATCGACACCTTGCTTAGGAGTAGCAATGTGGGGCTGCTGGTCCTCGCCAGCGGAATCGATAATTAGAACTAACGAAAGGGCCACGGCCGAGGCGCTGGCTATGGCCGCTATAAGAAGGCGTGGCCGAAGGCCCACGAACACTGGAACCCGATGTTTTTCCAAAGGGCTCTCTCGCGAGTGCCGAGCCGTCGAAGTTGGCTCTCGTGCCGCGGGGTCTGGGCCTGTGAGACCCGGGAAAGACTCAGAAGCGGCAGGAGATGACATCAATGGGGACATAAGGTCGTGCAAGCACCTGAATACATCGGTGGTGTGGTCGGGGCGCCGACTCGGCTCCTTCTCCAGGAGCTCCATCACTAGATGATCCAGCGCCTCGGGGATGCCTGGCCGTATTTCACTAGGTGGGGTAGGTGCTAGGTTGAGATGTTGCCCCATCAACGCCGGTACAGATGGGCCAGGGAAAGGGGGTCGCCCAGTCAGCATGGCATAGAGAATGCCACCAAAGGCGTAGAGGTCAGTACGGTGATCGACTGGCTTCCCGAGCCATTGTTCAGGGGCCATGAACGTTGGAGTACCAGCCACCCGGCTACCTAAGGTATGGGTGGCTGAGGCGTCAGCAATGTGGGCTATTCCGAAGTCGCAAACCTTAACCTCGTCCCCGCCCAGAAGCATGACATTTGCCGGCTTTAGATCCCGGTGTACGATGGCGTTTTCCGCGGCAGCGCCTAAGCCATTAATGATCTGTGCACCCAGGGCGAGAGCCCGAGTAATGGTGAGCCCTTCTGGATGTTTGGCGATCTCCTCAGCCAAAGTCGAGCCCTCCAGGAACTCCATTACCAAATACCACTGACCGCTGTACTCCCCGAAGTCGTCCACAGCGGTGATATTTGGATGGCTGAGGCGCGCGGCGATTCGCGCCTCTTGTCGGAATTTACTCAGCCACACTGGGCTAGTCGCCGCAACTTCGGGGTGCAGCACCTTGACTGCAACCAGGCGGTCCCGCAGCAGGTCGGTCGCCCGCCACACCCTTCCGAAGCCTCCGCCACCGAGAACACGCTCTAGCCGATAGCGTCCAGCAATCTCCAAGCCAGGTTCCACCCGGACCCCTTCCACATCATCGCCCCTAGAGGCAGAACATCCGACACCGGAGCAGATGTCCCGGCCAACCGTACCGAAGACGTTGGTGATAGGCGGAACCGGAGCGTTGCGTGTTGAAGGGGTTTTCACTGCCTCCCCGCCCGACCCCTATGAGGTGGCGGGACCGTGCAGAGTCAATCCGGCAGTGAGCAGCAGGTCATGAGGACTTACACCGATGCGCATGGCGGTCAGGCCCCCCCTCTCGCGTAGATCGTCACCGTGCTGACCGGTCCGCTGAGGACCTGTCACTGCAGCGGGCGGCGCAGGTGTGGTGTGGACGCCCTGTAGCTTGAAAGGCGGCAGTCACGCTGGTCACGGTCATCTGCCGAACTCCAGCGGTCTGCCACAGGCCCTGGCTCGCCGCGTCCGGGCCCCCGGCCTTTCGCCCCGGTCTACGGGCGTTCCAGCAGCCCCTGAAGTGGGTGGGCACCGGGTTTCATGCAGTGTCGGAAGATATGTGGCTTGGTAGTCGGTGGGGAAAGAGGTGGCCCAGGGCAGAGTGTCTGCGGTGGCGGTGAGCCACGGCACAACAGATCGGTGTCTCGAACGGTTTGCCGCTGTCGCAGGCAGGCCGTCCGGGGTGGCTGCGTTGTCAGCACCCGGCAACCCCGCCAGGCGTATCAACCAGATCAATCGCTTGTGGTTGATCGGCCGCCTGCAGGCCCGCATCGGGGTATGGATGCGGCGGTATCCGTGGGTACCGTGCGAGTTAGCATGCGCCTACCGGATGTACACCTGGTGAGTTGCCTGGCTGGTCTGCTGGGCAGTATGACCGGCCGGTGGCGGGCCAGCGAGGCACAGCGGCCCGAATGGGAAAGGTCCAGCGCCCGGCGCCGCCGCTGCCCGCCGAAGTGGGCCTTCCTCGATGACGATGAGGCGGTGGCGACTCACTACGCCATCTCCGTGGCGAAGAAGGCCGCGGCCTTCAGGATCTCCTCTCCAGCCGCAGATCGGCGTTCTCCAGCCGCTTGAGTTCGGACCTCCTCGGCAGTTGCCCTGGCCGCGCGCCGGCGTCGGCCTCGGCTTGCGCACCGTCTCAGCATGGATGATGTCAATTCCCCGCACCAGACGGTGGTGGGCAAGCAGTTGGTGCCTGGTGGCGGCGAGGTGATCGGACAGTGTCTGGTAGTTGCAGTGGGATAATGACACTGACATGTTCCTTCTGCGGCTACGCGCCGTCGGATGCTCGCGATGGCAACGACGGCCAACGGGCAGAGTAAACGGGATGGAGAGGTTTGGATGCGCCTTACAAAAAGCGTGTGCCAGCAACTACTGGATCAAAACGAGGGCTTCGAGATCGAAACTCGCTACAGCGGCAGGAACTTCAGGGAAAATAGGAAGTATTCGATCTCGGGTGGCAAGCTATATATCCGCACGATGGGCAAGACGTCATGGGCGGACAGCCGTTTCGAAGAAAACGATGTGGCCGACGACGATCAAACCCGAAGGTTCCTTAGGAAGTTTTTGAACGTCTTGAACACCGACGGGATCGAGTGATCCTTCTCTGAGCGGAACGGCCTACGCAAACTGACCCAATCCGTCGGATCGCCCCAGCCGGACTCGTGGACCC
>NZ_JBIMPP010000145.1:0-2827 GCF_043906805.1 Actinomadura sp. SCN-SB
CCGTGTTCGGTGGAACCGTGAATGCCGTAGGACACCGCGAGTTCGGCGACCAGTTGCAGGCCACGACCTCCCGTATCCAGCTCACACCTTGGCTTCTTGGACCGGAACAGCGGCACGCAGCCCCCGCCCAGATCGGTGACCCCGATGTAGACGAGTTCACCGAAGGTCACCTCCAAGCCGAACCAGCCGCGCGATTCCCCCGACCGCGTGTGAAGCACGGCGTTGCTGCCTAGTTCGGCGACGACGTTGGCCACATCGTCCTCACAACCGGTCCCCGCGAACAGCGACCTGGCGAACGTCCGCGCCGAGGTCACCTGATCGGGCCTCCCCAAATAGATCCGCCGCCAGCGCATCGGTTCCGCACCCCACAGCCAGTCAGCCGCGGTGCACATCCCCCAGTTTCCTCGTGCCATCACAGACACTCCTTTCCTTGATTTCGTGGCCGGCCGCGCCGCGCCCCTCCTACACGGCACGCCCCACCCCCCGTACGGCGCCCGTGTGCGGCGCGACCGGCCGGAACAAGGAATCCGGCCTTCATCACCCCGGTCAAGTCCACCCAGCAAACAACTTCACCAAAGCGTGCACTCCGGTCTGCGTAGCCCCTTCCCGGGGTAGGTCCAGGGCCAGAGCCACCGACGCCCCGTCTCCACCAAGCCATCCACAGCGCCCATCCCCCGCGCCTCTGGGGCGTCTTTGCAGGTCATGGCGAATCTGTGCAAGTTAGCGCCTCGTCCTGTGCATGACAGCACACGCCGCGTCCGAGTCGGACTCGGACACGGCAGGCAGCGACGCGGCCGCCGCTGGAGCGCCGCCAGGACCAATGGCACGGAACGCGGCGGTGGGGAGCCCTCGGGCCGCGACGCTTACCTGATCCTTACGCGACCGGGCCTGGCTTCGCGAAATCGCAGGTCAGAGCAAATTCATGCACCTGTTCGCAGTTGACCTTCCCGCCTGCCTCCACGTCCTGCGAAGACGTTCCTGCAGGTGAGGGCGGATCTAGGCAGATCGTGTACAGGTTATCCACAGGCCCTGGCGGGCTGATCTGCACAAGAAGTGCACAAAAGCTGCACACGCAGCCGTGGATACCTGACGGCGCCCACTTCTCCACCCCACACGGGAGCCGTCATGTCCAGCACACCGACCACCAACCAGAACCCGCGCAGCACCACCTCAACCAGCACAGCGACACCTCCGCAGTGGCCCAACGCCCTGAAGGTCGCCGAGAACACCTTCAAGCTCCTGACCACCGGGCCTGGCCCACTGGCGCTCGACGGGCGCGAACTCGGCCACGGGCTGCCGGCACGCAAGATCGACCTGGCAGAACTACGCGACCGGCTCCTGGCCAAGACCGCCAACGATGCGTTCAAAGACGCGGTGTGGGCCGAACTGGTCACACGCTCGCGCACAGGCAAGGCGGCCTGGACCATCGGGTGCATCGGGGTCGCCATGCCCGGACTCAAGCGCATCGCCGCCCGCGAGATCGAACACATGCCGCCCTGGTCCATCCGCGACCACCTCGATGACCTCGTCTCCCAACTGCTCACCGAGTTCGTCGCCCAGCTGCCGCACATCGACCTGCAGCGCCCGAACATCGCCCCCCGCCTGCTGTTCGCCGCTCACAAGAAGGCCACCCGCGCACTACGGCGCGGACACCGCTACCTGCCCAGCGACCCCGCCCTCATGCCCACCGGCGCCACCAGCCCACCCATAGCCAACCCCGACCCCGAGGATTTCCTCAAACGAGCCGTCCACCGGGAGATCATCAGCCCGGCCGCCGCATCGCTCATCACCGCAACGCGGCTGAACGGCCGCACCGTGCAGGAACTCTCACGCGAGCAGGGCATCCCCTCAAACCGGCTTTACCGACAACGCGCAGCCGCGGAGACATCCCTGGTCGACGCCCTCCGTACCGGGCGTCTTTCTGCCACCCCACCGAACTGACCCACCCAGCGAAAGGGCCAACTCTACGGACCACTACCTGTGAATCATTCCCGGGTCTGATTGGGCACGCCACTGAACACCTCAAGCAAAAAGAACCCAATTCACCCAGGGCGGGATTGCGGCCAGCGAAGCTCTATCATCCCCACCAGACCGACCACGAACGAGCAACTCTCACCGACCCCACCATCACCACACCAAACCATTAGCCGACTCCAGCAGATCGAACAGCACATCATTCAGATCAAGGAGCCGCACACATGCGCAAATAGCACGAAAATATCAGGCCACGACCATCTCAAGAAAGCACAACCCCCCGTACACGAGGCACCGGCCGGATCCCCGAAGCCGTCGACCGGCCACGATTGACCGAGGTGGGGCAGATCTTCCGAACGGGTGGGCTCCGACCCGGCTTATGCCGACGGTGACTACCATGTGGCAGCCAGGTCCAAGGGCTCGATCCGCCACGCGCCATCGGCTGGCTACGCCACGTGGCCAAGCTCGCCGCAGCAATGTCCCTGTGCATACGCCAGCGTGCGCCGTAGCCGCTCGACAACCACGCCCGCGCGGAGATGGTGGACCGGAAAGAGGAGGCGCCCGAGGAGACGAGGCCCGCGCCAGCGCGCAGACGGCTGCCACCGTCTGAGGGTCAGGTCGACCACCAGGAGCCGACATGGCCAAGGCTAGAACAGCACGCGACCACGCGCTATGCGTCGCCCGGATGCGACGACACCCAATACCGCTCGCGCCCGTCCCCACGTGCGGCACCTATGTGCGGCATCTGTACGAGTTCGTCGCCGACCTGGTCGAGATCCGCGGCCCCGTCGAGCAGACCCGCACCGACACCCGTCCCGAATCGATCACGCCCGAGGTCGACAGATTCGGCTGG
>NZ_JBIMPP010000146.1:0-2681 GCF_043906805.1 Actinomadura sp. SCN-SB
ACCATCTCAGACGGCCACCCGTAGAACGCCGCAACACCGTCCGGCGCCAGTGGTTTCTGCGTCATGCGTCATACAGTTGCGCCACCTGCTCAGACTGACCAGGGACGCAATGTCCTACCCGCCGTGACCGCATCCAGCCAGCGTAGGACGTAGTGTCCTACCCCAATGCGAACACGGACGGCGACTGGGACGCCCTGTCCTAGTCGAGGTCCAAAGCCTTCACCAGTGTCCGAGTCTCGGGCGTCAATTGCCGCTCGCGCTCCCGGATCTCCTCGGCCACCGAACGCGCCACCCGCTGATGCCGGAACCAGACTCCGCTCACTTGCTTGGCCTCCAACAGCGTCGTCCGGGACGCCGCCAGGTGCCCGGAGTCGAGGTGCGCTTGCGCCACATCCATCAGGTGCGCGCCTCGCGAGATCCCATGTAGGTCGGCGGGGCCGATGCTCCTCGCGGCCTTCAGTGCCTTTCCCGGCTCGGCCAGCACTGAATACCCATACGTTTCCTGCATCGCCACTGTCACCGGCGAGAAGGCCGCGTGATGGTACGCCCGCACTGGCCGCTCCAACCTGGCCGCGCCCGCCGCCGCCAGCCGCAGATACTCGCTGGGGTCACGATCCTGCGCGACCACCGGGGCGATCGTGGTCAGCAGCAGATTCCCCCACACTGACAACTCCAGGTCATCCCCGCGGAACGACGGCTCGACCTGTTCGGCCATCCGCGCGGCCACATCCTCGGCCTCAGCGTGACGACCCTGATGCAGCAGCGTCCACGAATAGGACGCGTGCATCACCGCCCACAACAGCCGGTCGTCGCCCTGGTAGGCGGTCGTGATGGCTCGCTCGGCCGCGATGATCCCCAGATCCGTCCGCCCAATCTGCGTCATCAGACTCGACGCCAGATCGTAGGCGCACGTCAGCGCCTCCACCGCAGGCGTACCCAGCGCCGCGTGAGAATGCCGGGCCTCACCGATCAGACCAGGCAGCACCGCGAGCACCTCGCCGAAATCGCCGGCCCAGTACACAGCCCAGGCGCGCGCTACCGCCTGCGCGAGCTCGCCCGCCGGTGTGGGCTCTCCCCCATCATCTGCATCCAGGCCAGGCAGTAGCGACGGCGACAGAAGCACATCCCGCACAGCAAGCACCGATCCGCCATCGCGGTCAGCGCCAAGCCGCTCCCGCTTGTCCGCCAATTCGGCCAACTCCACGTCCAGCCCGTTAGCCAGCTTGGTCAACGTCGTGATCCGCGCCGACTGACGGCGCCCCTGCTCCAACTTTCGGACCACATCCACGCTCACCTCGGCGGCCTGGGCTAGGCCCTCTTGGGAGAGGCCACGCTCTTCACGGCGACGCTTCAGGTTGCGTCCGATCGCGCTAGGTTCGGGCATCGGCCCTGCACCCCTCACCTTGAGAGTCTCGACAACACTCAGGCTACGGTGCAGGGCCTGATCGCGTCACAGCTAGACCGACTCGCCTGCTGCTGACTTCGATCCCACCCCACGTGCGCAGTTCCCACCAACACCACACCCGCTGCGCCCCGCTATACCGTGCTACCGGCTCCAGGTTGAACAGTCCCGCACGTTACGCTCCCTTACCCGCCCACCCACCCAGGCAGGCACGACCCTGATCTCGGACTCGGCATGATCGACAAGGCGCGCAGGCAAATCGAACCACGGGCCCATCCCACACCGCGCGCTTGGCTCGCATCGATCGAAGCTCTTGCACACGCCAGCGCGCACAGGCAAGACCGTCAAGCGCGAAGCACGCAAGCGCTGCTCACGGCTGAGAGAGCCATTGAGCATGACCGCGCATCCGTGCCCCCATGGCCGTGGGTGTTCCCTTTTGACGATGCCAAGCTGGCCGGATACCGGGCGCTTGTAGCGGTCCGGCTCAACCAGCCCAGCCAAGCGCTTGCGGCGTTCGCCGAGTCTGCCGCCAGTGCCCAGCCAGCACCCAAGCAGCGAGCCGCCGTCATGCTGGACGTTGCTACAGCCGTGCGGCAAGGCGGAGAGCTAAGCCACGACACCAGCCAGGTGGGAGGCGTTTCGCCTCGGAAGCGACGCGCTCAAGATCGGAACCGCATATGCATCCGAACGGGTCATCCAGCGAGCCCGGCGCTTCCGCCGAGAGTACTCAGGCCCGATCACACCCAAGGTTCGCCAGTTCGACCGACAGCTACAATCCACCCTTGTCTGAAGGAACCGCCTTGCCACGCATCGCCATATCCGGTCACCGAGGCATGCCATCGGAGACCGAGCAGCTAGTTGACCAGGCCATCCGGAAGCTGCTCGCCACAACGACCGGCGACATCACCGGCTTGTCCTGTCTTGCGGATGGAGCCGATCAAATCTTCGCCCGCGCCGTCCTGGACCACGGTGGCGCCATCGAAGCCATCGTGCCCGCACGGCAATATCGTGATGGTCTACCAGAAGCGGTGCATGCTGAGTACGACCGGCTTTTCTCCGCAGCCAGCGGCGTTCACACCATGGATTTCACCGAGTCCGACTCCGAGGCTCACATGGCGGCCAGCGCCTACATGATCCGCCATGCGGACGAGCTGTGGGCGGTGTGGGACGGGCAGCCCGCACGCGGCTACGGAGGCACCGCCGACGTGGTCGCCCACGCGCGTGAGCATCGCGTCCCCATCCGAATCATTTGGCCCGACGGGGCACGACGCGACTGAGG
>NZ_JBIMPP010000147.1:0-2611 GCF_043906805.1 Actinomadura sp. SCN-SB
GTAATGGGGGGGGGGGCACCCCCCCCCCCCCCCGGGTCCGGGCCCAGCGGCCCCCGCCGCTCGCCTGGCGGCTCGCGGCGGTGACCGCCGACCCCGGTGTAGGGGCTCCGCCCCTACGACCCCGGTCAGGGGCTCCGCCCCCGACACCCCCGTGGGGCTACGCCCTTCGCCACGTTGAGACGCGGTGGGGGCGGCCACCCTCCGCGTCATTGTGAGTCCACACCCTTGACGCGGAATCAGCCGCCCTCGCCGCTGCCTGACCCCTCGCGCCCATCGGGGTGGCAGAGCGATCTAGGGCCTGTTTCGAAGTGAGAGAGCGGTGGCGTGTCATGCGCCGCATGCAGCGAGCCCGCCGGGAGAGCGTTCATCGCCGCCATCAATGAAGGACTCCGACCAACTTTGAAACAGGCCCTGGCGGAACATCGTGGGGGCCGCGCGGGTCGAGAGCTTGGCCCCGATGCCCCCATTGGGACCGGGCCAATTGTGTGTGTGGGGGGACCTACGGGGGTTACTGGCGTGCGGTCACTTCTCGAAGTCGTCGGGGCCCCAGTAGGCGCGCATCTCGACGATCTTGCCGTCCTCGTTGAAGGTCATGGCGTCGATGGCGCGGATTCGCAGGTTCATCGCCGGGACCTCGATGGTGAGGGCCATGGCGGCGCCATTGCCGTGCGAGCCGCGGATCGGCCCGTCCAGGGTGAGCTTGGTGCCGGCGCTGATGGCCTTGGCGTAGAACTCGTCGATCGCGGGACGCCCGGAGATCTGCGGCTTGCCGACCGGGTCCTCGATCACGGCGTCGTCGGCGAACAACTCCGCGATCGTGGCCGCGTCCCCCGCGTCGAAGCTGTCGATGTAGGTCTGAAGGGCCTTCTTCATCTGCTCTTGTGCCGGCATGCGCTCACCCTACTTTCGCTCGGGACGCAACGGATCGTACTAAGTGCCGCTTCATACGGGCACCGCGCAAGCCTTGGTTCCGGCCGGGCACACCGCCGGGAGAGAATGGCGACATGGCGCTCGCATCGTTCATGGTTCCTTTGGGCACGCCCGCTCCCGACTTCACTCTCCCGCCCGTCGGCGGCGGCCCCGCCGTTTCTCCGGGGACGTTCGCGGACGCGCCCGCGCTGCTGGTGGTATTCCTTTGCAACCACTGCCCGTACGTACGCCGTGTGGAGAAGGCCCTGGGCGAGTTCACCGCCGAATACGCCGCCAAGGGCCTGGCGACCATCGGGATCTCCAGCAACGACACCGTCCAGTACCCCGATGACGACGCCGAGCACATGCGCGAGCAGGCCGAACGCGCCGGTTTCACCTTCCCCTACGTGCTGGACGAGACGCAGGAGGTCGCGCGCGCGTACCGGGCTGCCTGCACTCCCGACTTCTTCCTGTACGACGCGGACCGGCGGCTGGCCTACCGCGGCGAGTTCGACGGCGCCCGTCCACGCAACGACGTCCCATCAGACGGCGCCTCCCTACGCGCAGCGGCCGACCTCGTCCTGGCAGGAAAGGCCGTTCCGGAGCCGCACACACCCAGCCTGGGTTGCGGCCTCAAGTGGAAGCCCGGCAACGAACCCGGCTGACCCGCTACGCCGACGCTCAGACCGCCCATAAGCGGAGCTTGCGGTACCGGCGCTCCCAGGTCAGCCGGTTGAGGCTGCGTACCGGCGGGGGCAGCGTGGCCAGGAACCTGCTCCGCTCGGTGGGCGCGATCCCGTCGATGACCCACGGCACGAAGACCGCCGTGCCCTGGGCGCCCTGGCGGCGCCGGATCTCCTCGGTGAACGCCTCCCAGTCCTCCGGTGTGAGAAGGGACCGAACGAGCGGGAGCGCGGACCGTTCCTCATGGCCGAGGTGTTCGTCGAGTGCCGCCCGCAAGTCCTCCACATGCTCAAGCAGACCGGCCGCCCCGCCCAGCCCCGCGTCCACCGCGGCGAGCAGCGGGTCGATCCTGGAGTGCTCCTCCGCCATCTCCCTGAGCAGCGCCAGCGCGCTCGGCATGCCCCGCGCCGCCCGCTGGACCCGTGGCCACAGGACCGTGTCCTCGACGATGTGGTGGATTCGTAGCTGGTGTTTGAAGTTGGCCCATCCCGCACGAACCCGCGGCGAGGAGGCCCTATCCGCCGCCACAACGTTCGCCAATCGGTCGAGATCACGACGAAAAGCGTCGTGAGCCGCGTACATGACCGTGAAGTCGATGCTCACGAGGGATCCCTCACGGGGTGCCACGCAGAAGTATTTGCTCCATACACCCATGACGCCGCGGCTCCCCCGAGCGTGACGCGACAGCAGCCCGCTGAGACACAGGCCACAGATCGAACGCCTCGACCCAGCGACCATAGGGACCGGCCGTTCTCGTCCACAGCCTGCTGAGCAGCATCGCCGACATCGAGGACACCTGGCTGCCCCGGGTCGGAAAGAGCCAGCCGTACACCGGGGTCAGCGGTAACCGCCGCGAGTCCCAGGCGAGCGGCGAGGATCGCTGGCCCCGCACCGGGAGTGTGGGGGTCGCCCCCACAATGACGTGCCCCACCACCCTAGAGAGGAAGCGACAGGCGAAGCCCCACGGAGGGGCGAAGGCCCCATGGGGGTGTAGGGGCGGAGCCCCACGGGGGTGCAG
>NZ_JBIMPP010000148.1:0-2145 GCF_043906805.1 Actinomadura sp. SCN-SB
CGTGCGCCCAGCAGAGCAGGAGGTGAAGCCGTGTTGTAGCGGTGGATCTTGTTGTTCGCAAAGCTCGTCGTCGCTTGCCGGTGGAAGTCCGGTCCGGGTAGCTGCCAGGAGGCCCGGTAGCAGGCTGGCGGTTTCGTCTGGAAACGGGCGGGGTCGAAGCCCAGCGTCACAAGCCCTTTTATGGGGGAGCGACGGTGCGGTCCGTAGCATGAAGCGAAGCCTGCGGCGTCGTTACTCAGCCCGCCCGGTCGGGTGGGACAAGGGAGTGCCGAGCCTCTCGAAATCGGGGCGAAGGCCAGGGACGCGGTGAAGAGCCTGGAGGCGCAGCCGTCAGGAACTCCCCGGCGTATGGGGCGCGGAACGTACCGAGAGTGGCGGCGGGAACTGGGGAGGCCCTCCCCGGCCCGGTGACCTGCGGAAGTTGTTTGTCGCCGGAGTGGCGTGCCTTATAACCGATGACCTCGGGAAATGGGTGGGTGCCGGGTGGGCGTCGGAAGCGGCCGTAGTACTGCTTGAGCCGACCGGACAACAGAACCGGCGGTGAGGGAAGGGCCGCTGCTTCGTCGGTGCGCAGTGACTGTGATGGAGGGGCCCGGTGAGTGCCGGTCAGGCTAGTCCCGCCGCGAAGCGATCACGTGTTCCGCGTGATCGGGTCCGTGCCATGCAGCATGCGCTTTACCGGGCGGCCAAGGCCGATCCCGGGCGGAGATTCCACGCGCTGTCGGACAAGGTCTGCCGCAGAGACGTGCTGCAGCGCGCGTGGGTTGCGGTGCGCAACAACAACGGCGCACCTGGCATCGACAAGACCACTTTGGCCATGGTCGAGGAGTACGGAGTCGACCGGCTCCTTGGCGAAGTGGCCGCCGAGTTGCGGGAGCGGCGGTATCGGCCGTCGCCGGCGCGGAGGGTGCTGATCCCCAAGCCTGGGCTGAAGGATCAATACCGGCCGCTGTCGATTCCCGTTGTTCGTGACCGCATCGTGCAGGCCGCGTTGAAGATCGTGCTCGAGCCGGTCTTCGAGGCCGACATGGCCGACTGCTCGTTCGGGTTCCGCCCGAAGCGGTCGGCGCACGATGCCCTGCAAGTGCTCATCGATGAGTGCTTCCGGGGACGGCGGTGGGTGGTCGAGACCGACATCGCCGATTGCTTCTCGGCGATCGGTCACCAGGAGTTGATGCAGGCGATCGAGGAACGGGTCTGCGACCAGTCCGTGCTCAAGCTGCTGCGCGCGATCCTGCGGGCGGGAGTGATGGCCGACGGGCAGGTGCGGCGAGAGATCACCGGAACCCCGCAGGGCGGTCCGGTGTCACCATTGCTCTGCAACGTCTACCTGCACCGATTGGATCGGGCATGGGACGACGGTGACGGGGCGCTGGTGCGGTTCGCCGACGATGTGGTCGTGATGTGCTGGTCGCGCGGCCAGGCCGAGCGGGCGCTGGCCCGTTTGGTCGAACTGCTGGCCGACCTGGGGTTGCAGCCGAAGGCGGCCAAGACCCGCATCATCGGCCTTCAGGTTGGTGGTGACGGCTTTGATTTTCTCGGCTTTCACCATCGGCTGGTGCGCTCGCGGGGCGACCGGGGCAAACCGAAGGTGACGTTCCTGGCTCGCTGGCCTGCGGACAAGGCCATGCAGCATGCCCGCGACAGGATCAGAGAGATCACCTGTCGGCGCTGGATGCTGCTGCGGCCGGAGGCGATCGTGGAGAGGCTGAACGCCTTTCTGCGGGGCTGGGCCGCCTATTTTCGTTATGGGCATTCGGCTCAGCGCCTCAGCAAGATCAGGCGATATGCGCAGTGGCGGCTGGCGCAGTTCATGCGCCGACGCCACCGCCGCAGCATGATGTTCGGCTGGCAGGTATTGATCAACTCCCGGCCGGTCGATCTCGGTCTGATCGACTTGTATGGAATCACCGTCGCACCCAGGGCGGGCAAGCCCTGGCGGGACAAACCGAATGCCGCCGGTGAACGACGTCGGTGAGCCGTGTGCGGGAGAACCGCACGCACGGTTCGAAGTGGCGGGAGCTGGAAACGGAGCACACCTGGTCACGGTCATCGGGGAGGGCACAGCCGTCCGGGAAACCGGCGGAAGACAGGCCCCGAGCCCTACCACCTGGACAGGCCACCGCGCCAGCTCCCGACCCTCCA
>NZ_JBIMPP010000149.1:0-2061 GCF_043906805.1 Actinomadura sp. SCN-SB
TGCTTGGAGGCGCATGATCGATTGGCAGATCGGTTCGGAGTGCGGGTCGTACTTCAGTGCCTGTTCGAGGGTGTCCAGGGCCTGCTCGGGCTGTTCGTCCTGGATGAGGTGGGCGAGCCGCGTGAGGGCATCGACGATCGCGCGCCGAAGGTATTCGCGATGGGCTGCGGTCCACTCGTCATTGAGGTCGACGGCGAAGCTGTCGGTGTAGAGGCCGGCCAGGGGCCGCAGGGCTTGGGCGCGTTGCGTGTCGGTCTCGGCGCTGGCCGCTTGCTCGAGGACGGTGTCGATCCGCCAGATGTCCACGTCGACCAGGTGGCGTTCGAGGCGGTAGCGGCGGTCAGCATGGAGGATGAACTTTCCTCTGCGGACTCCGGTGACATCTCGCAGGATCCGGCGGGTGGTGGTGATGGCGGTGTGGAAGTGGGTGCTGGCCTGCTCGGGCGGGAAGTCGGGCCAGAGCGCGCCGGTGATCTGATCGCGTGTGACGCCATTGGGGTGAAGAGCGAGGTAGGCCAGCAGGCGCTTGGACGCTTGACGCAGTCCGCTGATGATCTGGTCGGATGCTCGGACGGTTACGGGGCCGAGGAGTTGTAGATGGACCGGGGTGCCGTTGTCCTGCGGGGTGGGCTGCGGTGGTGGCGGGGGCGCAGGATGCTGCAAGGGGATTGCGGCGGGCGCTTCTGCGACAGGCTCGGTATCAACCTCGGGCTTGCCGGTCGCGGTGCGGAGTGAATGGAGCATGTCCGCGGCGTCCTGGGCGGTGAGGTGGAACAGTGTGGCGCCGTTGAGGTGGTCTGCCTGCGGCCCCTCAGCATGGAGAACCGTGCCGTCCTTGTTAAGGCGCACCGTGGTCCCCTCGGACCAGGGACCGTCGAGAATGGCGCCGACGTGGTAAGTGCGCCCCAGGAGCAGGACGGCATTCAACCTGAAGGTCATCTCCTTCGGCGGTGCGCCGATGAGGATGATGTGTGGAAGCGGTTCGGCCGGGTCGTCGGCTCTCCACGTGGGCAGGTCGGAGGCTTCGACGTCGAGAAGCATTCGTCCGCGGCGGAGGATCTCTGCCTCCAGGCGCACGACGGCTTCCTCGAACGTCGGTGTGATCGTGATGCCCGGGACATCGGCGGCCAGCTCGATGATGTCGGGCTTGGGGTAGAGAGCGCGGGCGTGGTGTTCGGAGACGACGAGCTCGACGCGGTCGCGTCGGGCGTTGGCCAGAAGGTCGGTGGCGAGGGCGCGGATGGCGTCGGGCGCGCCGTCACCTTCCAGGCCCATGCTCAGGCCCGGTAGCGGGACCGAGACGGGCTCTCCGCAGAGCGTGCCTACAGTGATGTGATCGAAGATGGGTGGATTGAGGTTGCGCTGGGCCAGGTCACTATCACTGGGGATGGGCTCGCCGCGTTCGGTGTAGCTGTCAAGGTAGGCCTGGTTGACCCTGGCAACGGCGGGCGGTGTTGCAGGGTCGCGCAGTGCTTCTCCAGGCGGGCACTGAGTGTTGAGAGGACGGCGCCTGCGCCGGTGCAGGCGAGTGAGGGCCATGGCAAGGCTTAGTGCCGCAGCCAGGCTGATGCTGATACGGCTCCCGGTGACCAGAGAGACGGCTGGGGAGGTGTCCTCATGCTGGGCAGGATCAGGGCTGCTGGGCGCTTCTGGCGTGGAAGACGCGGGGATGCCGGAGGGCGCCGCCCTCGAAGGGCTCTGGCCTGGACGGTGCGCCTCCGCCTTCGGGCCGGACAGGCCTTCGGTCCTTTCGGCCGGTGTCGCGTCGGCTGTCGGGCCAGGCTGCTTCGGCAGTGTTCGGGCTTGCGAACTGGGAATGCGGATGTGCTGGCCGGGGACGAGCCGGTCAGGGTGGGTGAGACGCGGGAGGTCGTTGGGTTGGTCCAGGTGGCGGCTGGCTTTGAAGATCTTGGGGTAGTGCTTGCCGCTGCCGTAGTAGCGGCGCGCGATGTCCCACAGGGTGTCGCCTCGTTTGATCGTTCGGCTCCGCCAACTCGGAAGCTCTTCCTGCTCCGGTTCCGCATCAGTCTCCGTGGGGACGCCTCGGGCAGGTGCGGTGTT
>NZ_JBIMPP010000150.1:0-1916 GCF_043906805.1 Actinomadura sp. SCN-SB
CGTCGATACCGTGACCCGATCCGGCCAGTCGATTGCCAGTTCGAGTTTGCTGGCGCAAACCTAGATATCGACACGCAGAGTGATTGATCCATCACAGTCACGTCGAGACGCGAGGAGAACGGTCATGCCGAGCCCCTACGTCCGCCGCCGCCGGCTCGCCGCCGAGCTCCGCAAGATCCGCGAGAACCGCGGCCTCACCACGGACGAGCTGGCCAAGCTCGTCTACCAGTCCCGAACCAAGATCACCCGCCTGGAGCTCGGACAGGTGCGCCCTGATCTGGCTGAGGTGGTCTCGATCCTTCAGGCCCTCGGCGTGGAAGGCCGCCAGTACGAAAAACTGTTTCAACTCGCCCTGGAGGCGGCAGGGAAGGGCTGGTGGGACCGTTACGGCGTGGCGATGGGTCCCCGTCAGAAGCTTTACGCCGACTTGGAAGCCAATGCCAAAGGCATCAAGAACTACAACCTGACGGGCATGCCAGCGATCCTGCAACACCCCACGTTCATCTCAGCACTCGTCGATCTCGATCGATGTCAGGGACCGCTGAACTATCGCCCTGAGCGCATGACCGAAGCTCGGGAGCTACGGCAGCGCGAACTGCTCCGGTCGAACGGCCCTGCCTACGACACCATCTTGGACGAGTCCGTTGTCCATAGGCTGGCGGTTCCCCCGACTGCGATGGCGGCACAGCTACAACACATGATCGCGGTCGTCTCGTCTCACGAGAGGATCACTGTGCGCGTCCTCCCTCACAACGTCCGCATCCCTGGTGGCTTGCTTCCCAAGTCCAGCTTCTTCCTCTTCACCTTCCCCGATGCAGGCGACTCCCCTTTGGTCGTGCTTGAGACGGTAACCGACGACCTGGTCTTGGACCAGCGAGGCGAGGTGGCTCAGTACACATGCTTGTACGACCGGCTTCGGAAGGCCGCACTCTCGCCCAAGAAAAGTGTGACCTTCCTTAGAGGGGTAGCCAATCGTCTCGTTGAAGAGGCAGGATCATAGGCATGAGCAAGCACTACACCCGTTGGCGCAAGTCACGTCACAGCGACCCCAATGGCGGCTGCATCGAGGCCGGACGCGCTCCCGATGGGACGGTTGGCGTCCGGGACACCAAACAGCAAGGCCAGGGACCGATCCTCCAGTTCACCCGATCTGAATGGGCGGCCCTCCTCAGATCCGTCCGTAACCTCCCCCACGGAGGGTAGGCATTGCGCCATGCGAATGCACCACACAAGTTGGCGCAAGTCACGCCACAGCGACCCCAACAGCCATTGTGTCGAGGTCGCTCGTACTACCGTACGGTAGTATCGGCGTCCGCGACAGCGAGCAACTTGGCCAAAGACCAATCTTGCAGTTCACCCAGACCGAGTGGACGGTCTTCGTTGCTCTTGTCCACAACATTCCGCTAGGGAGTTAGGCACCTCTCCATGCAAAAACCCCACACGAGCTGGCGCAAATCACGCCGCAGCGACCCCAACGGGGACTGCATCGAGGTGAGACGCGCCGTCGACGGGACGATCGGAGTCCGAGACACCAAGCAACACGGCTATGGTCCCATCCCGAAATTTACGCAGACCGAGTGGAGGGCCTTCCTCGCCTCAGTGCGTGAGGCGTCGAACGGAGGCTGAACCAGTTCATGAACGAAGCCGCAAGGGGTTGGCGCAAATCACACCACAGTAAGCGCAATGGCGGATGCATCGAGGCCGGACGAGCTCCCGGCGGCAGGATCGGCGTCCGCGACACCAAGCAGCACGGCCGCGGTCCCATCCTGGAGTTCACGCGGGCCGAGTGGAGGGCCTTCCTCGCCTCGGTGCGTGAGGCGTCGCACGGAGGCTGAACCAGTTCGCGAGTGACGGCGTTGGGCTCGCCATGGCGCCGCTTTGGGCTGCCCTTCCTGCGAATCACGGGACGGCCCCGT
>NZ_JBIMPP010000151.1:0-1811 GCF_043906805.1 Actinomadura sp. SCN-SB
TGCAGGATCGGCTTTCGCGTTTCCCGCTTCCGGGGCGGCTGTTCTTAGCTTACCGAATCCGCCCTGTCTGTCAATTTGGGCTTCTCCGGTTCGCCGTTCGGATTCCGCTCGCGCGGTTTCTTTCCGGCGTTGTCGCCATTTCATCAGATCCGGCCTGATTGGTCAAAATCAGGCCCTTCTGATTCCACCCCCGATCGAAGGCGCGACAAAGTCACTCCGGTTTGATCGTGGATGGTCGCCCAGCGGGTCGGCCGCCGTCCAGCGGCGTCCTGCTCCCCTGCGGGGCGAAGTGAAGGTTATGCCCCTGGGGAGGGAACGTCAAACCGGCGGGCGCGGATTTTCGTGAGAAGTCGTCGACCTGGCCCCGCGCTGACCCTCCGTCATGCCTTCTACCTCGGGTTATGCACCCACCGGCCGCTTAGGTCACAAGTTGCTCACATAGGACGTACGTCGCCTATCACCCGAACGGCGATGATCCGTGCAGAACGGTCATGCCTTGGCCGCGTACCCGCCGACGAAGAGGATGCCCTCGGCGAAGACCCACATCGCGGCGGCCATGGTCAGCAGAGCGTCGAGCCTTTGCGGGCGACGCCGTACCCCCGGCAACGCCCAGGAGATCAGCACCACCGCCGCGGCCACGATGGCGGGTGCCAGCGACAGTGTGATGACGAACTCGACATCGGAGGCGCAGATCGGGTCGCGTTGGATGCCCTCCCCGCAGAACGCGGCCTCGCCCCAGCCGCCGGCCGTCGAGAAGCCCCACAGGACCGCCAGCAGGCAGTTCGCGATCGTCGGCAGGGCCGGTGACACCCACCAGCCGTTCTGACGTCCGGAGATGACCTGCACGACCGGACGGTACCTCGCTCCGGCGGTGTCGGGAAGCCCGACGAGCGGCACCGTTCGCGTGGCGTCGCCGATGCGTTGCACGAGCGCGTGTCAGCCGGGTCCTCCCGTGATGGTCAGGTCAGCTCCTTGGACTCGTGCAGGGTCAGGTCCATGGCGATCGCCGTGGTGACGACCATGGTGCGCAGCGGTTCCGGTACGGGGTCGTCGATCTCCACGGCGTACTTGTCCGCCGTGGTCAGCAGATGGGTGGCCACTCCGTTGAACTTCTTGCGGACATGCCCCACCCGGTTCCCGTCGGTGTCGCTGATGGCGAAGTTCTTGCGTGGCAGGTCCACCGCGATTTCACCCAGGGGCTTGTCGTCGCCGTCGCACAGCTTGTACCGCCGCCCGATCCTTTCGGTGCGGAACATGCCGACCACCTCGCCGCCGGGACGGATGACCGTGGTGAGCATCCGGCCTTCCTGCTTGTCCACCACCAGCAGTGGCGTCCCGTCCGGCGTGGTCAGCAGCACGGCACGGGAATGCAGGTCGGACTTCCCGGGGAAGAAGGACTTCAGCTTCTCGGCCCGCTTCTGCCTGTCGTTCTCGTCGGCGACCGCGAGAAGCGTGCCGTCGCCGTCCATGACCTTGTACCGCGATCGGGCGAACGGGCCCCGGCGAGGCTGCTCCACCCTGAGCACCGAAGCATTGAATGGATCGCTCATGTAGCCTCCTGGCCTCATGCGACGCGCGCTCACGGAGTACTCGCCCTGGCGCGGTGCGGCGCGCGTCCTCATGGCTCACGTTTGTGGTCAGCGGCGATCCTCCCAAGCCCCATGCGTGAACGAAAGTCCCTGAGGTCGCCTCGTTGGATAAGACATCGCAACCCGCGCCCCACCCACGGCGAACCGGCTGGTAGCGGCACTCCCCGATCAACCTGCTATCGGACCCCCTGCTTTGTCCGCGTACGCCTCGCCGCTGGTGCC
>NZ_JBIMPP010000152.1:0-1779 GCF_043906805.1 Actinomadura sp. SCN-SB
CAGTGAGAGCATGGCGGTACGGCGTAGAAGGCCATCACTGCTGAACTCGGAGGGCAACCGCTCTAGGACCTGCACGGTGTGTCGTGCGCCTTCGTCGACATCACCGGCACGCATCAGGCAGCCTGCGCGGTGTAGCTCGACCTGGGTACGCCCCTGATAGTTCCGCTCGGGGTACAGGGCGAGCGCTTGATCCTGGGCAGGGGTGGCACGTGCGAGGTCTCCGGCGTGGGTGTGGACGTGGCTGGCGACATGGTGGAGACGTTGGGCAGACCATCCCCATTGGGACGAGCGATCCGAGGTGACCTCATCTGGAAGCCGCTCGAACAGTTTGTGCAGCTCCCCCAGTGTCTCGTGGGCTTCCTGGTGGCGGTCAAGCTGGGCGCAAGCCTGGGCTTTGGCTGCGTAGCCGCTTGCGACGCCTGCGCAGGGGGTATTCCGGCCGATGGAGATGGCCTCCTCGGCGACATCGAGGATTGATAGTGGCGATCGGTCCTCGTACAGGGAGAACACCGCCTGCCTGCCACGCACCAGCGCGGCCGTGCGGTGGTTGCCGGAGGAGTCGGCGGCGCGAGCTGCGCTTCGCCACCAGCGGCGGGCACTGCGGGCACGCCCGAGATTGGTAAAGGCGATCGCGGTGAGGGCCGCCAGTTGTGCCGCCGAGTGGATCAGTCTGGTTCGAACCGCGTCATGAGACCGCGAGATGAGCGCGCTGAGTTCCTCGAAGTCAGTCAGTAGGTCGGGCAGCAGAAGCGGAGTGGGTACGTGCCCAACCTCGTGGGCGTAGTCAAAGGCGACTCGTTCCCAGGCGTCGGCATCCCGGTCAGTCGCGGAGGTATCGACGGCGTCATGCAACGCGGTGCGGAGGCGTTCGCTTTCCTGCCCAAGAGGGGCGGTCATCGCGGCTGTGGCGAGCATGCGGAGTAGCGTTCGCCGTCTCACATCCTCGTCCTCGGAGTCTGGGCCATGGAGAAAGGATTCCCCGTAACTGGCGTTCGATGAGCCGAACAGCTCATCACGGGGGATATCGAACGCGGCCGAGTAGGGGTCGGCCCAGTCGCGGGGGAAGTGATGGCCCTTTTCCCATTCCAGCATCTGCCGGGCGAGGGTGCGTAGCCGCGTCGGTGTGGGGTCGATGCCGACCGCGTTGAGCAGGTGGCGGCCCATCTCCCATTTGCCCCATCCGCGCGCCTCGCGCTCGTGCTGGATGCGTACTGCCCAGCCGGGTCGGTCGTCCTCGCTCATGCGGTGTCCTTCACCACGCGCGACAGGTGGACACGGAACGTGTCGCCCTCGTCTCGCCATTGTCCACGTTCTGTACGGCACGCGACACGGATTCAATGAGGCGCTGAACGGGGCGTGCGTGGTGCGATGGAGACATACAGAAGTGCGCACGCCTTGGCCAAGCGACAAGGACGGCTCCGGACGGTGCGCGAACACCGCTCCCCGGGGCCTTGGCCGGAAGGCAGGTCCGACCCGTGGGCAAGGCCACGACACACCAGAAGTTTCCAAGGTCAAGCCTGATCGCCCATGCCCGCGAACCTGAGATCCCGACGCTGGTTCTTCATCCCACGGACCGTGCTCCCGTGTCGGCTCGGCGGTTCGTTGCTGAGCGGTTCCATGAGTGGGGGCATCAGGATGACTACGTCGGCCGTGTGGTGGTCACTGAGCTGGTGACCAACGCCTACCAGCATGGGGCGGGGTTCATCGTGGTGCGGGTGTTCCGGGACGAGCGGGATGGCTTGGCGGTGATCGAGGTCTGGGATCACGGGCCGGGACTGC
>NZ_JBIMPP010000153.1:0-1686 GCF_043906805.1 Actinomadura sp. SCN-SB
CTAGCGGCGGTTCGCGAACGAGCATCGTCTGCAGCATCGGCCCTTCGATTTCACTCGCGACAGCGTCGGCGAGCTCACGGTGTCGCACTGGTCGCACCTCGACTTCCATGGTCTGGAGGTCAACCCTGAGTACGGTTCAAGCGGGATGCGACCAGCCGCGCGCAGCGTTGCTTCGGCTACATCGGCTGGGACACGTTGAGCGTGCCCACGTTGAACGTCACCGCAGGGCTTGCATCCGCCACCACGCTGATCGACGTTATTGTGCCGAGGGTAGACGATGGCGTCGCACCGGGTGCAGCGGCACTTCCACGGCTTGGAGGAGCCGGGGAAATCCTCAAGAGGCTCCAGACCAGCGCCGATCATCACCTCGATCGCCTGCTCGGCACTGAAGTTCCTTGCCCTACGTGCTCTGGCGGCCGGCAGGTGGCGACCCTGCACTTTTTCGTCGCCGTACGCAGCGCCGAAGCGCACTACGAGGTCCCACATCTCTGAGCCACTGACCGCCTCGAGCGCGAACGTTTCGGTTGCTCCGCCCTGCGGCATGTCGGCAGGGTCTAGGTAAGACTCCAGGCCCAGGCCGTTCTCTAGATGAGTGATCACTTCGTCTTCGATCTTGTAGGCGATGTCGCCGGTCGCGGTCTTCACCATGTTGACGACATCCCAGCCTCGTCGGCGATGGCTGTCGAGACGGTCCGTGCGAGCTTCGAGACTGGTCACGCCGACCTTCACAGCGCCGAGACCATGATGGATGACCACGTACACCATCGCCGGAGCAGTCGGGTCCGGCCAGCCTGCGCAACACCAGCATGCGCGGCCCCGGTTTCTGACGTTGCCATATCTGGGTGCGATGGCGTTTCCGCATGTCAAGCACGTGCATGGCCAGGGGATGTTATAGCCAGGAAACGGCACGCAGGGTTCGGCCCCGGCAGCTCTCATATTTGCTGCAGCCACGTCCGGGTCGGTTGGCCCAAGACCGGAGCAGTACCGGCAGCCTTTACTGAGTCCCCCGCGCACGTGGGTGAGTTTAGGTGAGACGATATTGCCGCATCGCTGGCAGCGACTCCGCCACGGTTTATGCGTTCCGGGAAACGGAACCAGCGGCGTGAGATGCCGAATCTCGAACGTGGCCACAGCTTCCTCGACGGTCATAGCGACGTTGTTGGCGCAATGGCGGCAACCGCTGCCACGCCTAACATTCCCAAGACGGGGCTGTGACTCTTTCCCGCACGTCAGGCAGTACGAAGGCCACGGTTCCGTCGAACGTCCTGGGTAGTCGCTGAGCGGTTCAAAGCCGCGGGCCCGCATATCTGTTAGGGCCCGTTCCGCTTCGCGGAGCCGCGAATTCTCCGACGCCCGGCGAGCCGCGCAGGTTCTGCAGCCGTGCCCCGCCCGGATATTCGAGATCGTTGGCGTGCTGATGGTCCCGCAAGCTCGGTGTCTGCTCCTCCACGGCTTGTTAGCGCCCCGATATGCCTCCAGCGGAACCCAACCAGCCTTTTCTAGGTCGGCCAGCGCCGCCTCGGTCGCTGCCGCGAGTCTTGCAGCATTAGCGCGTTCTCGGCCGCAATGCTCACAGCCATTCGTTTTGCCCCGAACCACGTTGTTCAATGTGGGAGCCACCTTGGCGCCGCAATCCATGCATTCGCACCGCCATGCGGCGTTCGCACGCACGTACGGGCTGAGCGG
>NZ_JBIMPP010000154.1:0-1680 GCF_043906805.1 Actinomadura sp. SCN-SB
AGCCTCGATCCACCGGTGAATGATCGTCCAGGAGTCGGGAACAGCAAAAGGGATGCCCCGTGGCCTGCGATGATGGGCTTGTCGAAGGCTTCATCACGCATGATCAGCGAGGCATCCCGTAAGTGCAATCCTCTCATGCCGCCGCGGCGGTCTCTTCGGTGTTCGACGAGGACAACCTGATCGCCGATGCGGGTCTGGTGCCCGTGGTCCGGCTTGCGGAGCGGGCCGGTCTGCCCGGGCTGGTCGACACCGCGGTACGGATCAGCGGTTCGGTCAACGGTGGTGGCGCGAACCCGGCGGCGAAGGTGATGTCGCTGGTGGCGGCGATGTGCGCCGGCGCCGACAGCATCGATGACACCGACCGGCTGCGGCACGGCGCGGTGGCGACCGCGTTCGACGGGGTCCGGGCGCCCTCCACGCTGGGCACGTTCCTGCGGTCGTTCACCCACGGCCACACTCTGCAACTGCACGCGGTGCACCGCCGGCTGCTGGGCGAGCTGGCCGGGCGGGCGCCGCTGCTGCCGGGCGCCGACCAGGTCGCCTTCATCGACGTCGACTCCACCCATAAGCGAGTGTTCGGCCGGGCCAAGCAGGGCGCCCAGGTCGGGCGGTTCAAAGGGGTGCGGACCCTGCATCCGCTGCTGGCCACGATCTGCACCCCGATCGCCCGCCCGGTCGTGGCCGCGGTGCGGCTGCGCCAAGGCCGCTCGGCCGACAGCCGGGGAGCGATGCGGCTGGTCACCGAGGCTCTGGCCACCTCGACCGAGGTCGGAGCCACCGGCACCCGCGTACTGCGCGCCGATTCGCAGTTCTACAACGCCGATGTGGTGGCCGCCTGCCGCCGCGCCGACACCCGCTTCTCGATCACCACCGGCATGAACCCGTCCATCAAGCGCGCCATCACCGCCATCGACGAGGATGCGTGGACGCAGATCCGCTACCCCACCGGCGTGCTCGACCCCGACACCGGCGAGCTGATCTATGACGCCCAGGTCGCCGAGATACCCGCCTACACCGCCTTCACCGGCCGGAAGAAGAGCGAGCAGGTCACCGCCCGGCTGATCGTGCGTCGCGTCCGTGACCTGGCCAAACCCGCCACAGTCGGGGAGCAGGGCGAACTGTTCCCCGCCTGGCGCTACCACCCGTTCTTCACCGACAGCCCGTTCCAGACCCTGCAGGCCGAACGCCAGCACCGCCACCACGCCGTGATCGAGCAGGTCATCGCCGACGCCAAGGCCGGAGCACTGGCCCACCTGCCGTCTGGGCAATTCAACGCCAACGCCGCCTGGCTGATCCTGTGGGCGATGTCGTTCAACCTGCTGCGCGCCGCCGGCGCCCTGGCCTCGACCTTCCACACCCGAGCGACCACCGCCACCATCCGCGCCCACCTGGTCAACGTCCCGGCCCGGCTGGCGCGCTCAGCACGCCGCCTGATCCTGCACCTGCCCCGCAACTGGCCCTGGACCGAGGCGTGGATGAACCTGTTCGACATCGTCCACGCCCCACCCGACAGCGTCTGACCTGCCGTTATCCACCGCCCGACCGGGCCCGACCGGAACCGAACACGTGGAAAAGCTGGGCAGACCAGCCGATCACCCCTGCCCGCGAGTGCCCGACAACTCGACAACCTCACCAAAACGGCCGAGAGATCGGCCTCGATTCACCATCGGTGGATCGAGG
>NZ_JBIMPP010000155.1:0-1678 GCF_043906805.1 Actinomadura sp. SCN-SB
AGCCTGAATCCACCGGCTGATTTGTGTGAGCGGTAGGGCCGTAACGCAGCGAGGTGCCCTCTGAACTGGGAAGATGGGAGTTCTTCACGCTTCCACAAACCCAGTCCGAGAGGACACCTCGTAAGTGCGATTGTCTCACGCCGCCGCCAGGACACATGCGACCTTCGACGATGAGCACGTCATCGCCCACAGCGGGCTGGTGCCGGTGATGCGGCTGGCCGAACGCTGCGGACTGGGCGACCTGGCCGGTGAACACCTCCGCGCCGCCGGCCCCTGTGGAGCGGGCGTCGGTGCGAAGGTCGCCTCGATCGTGGCGGGCATGGCGGCGGGCGCCGACTCGATCGATGACCTGGACGTGCTGCGGCACGGCGGCATGACCAAGGTGTTCCACGACGTGCGGGCCCCGTCCACACTGGGCTCGTTCCTGCGCGCCCTGAACTGGGGCAACGTCCGCCAACTCCACAAGACCGGCCGGGAACTGCTGATCCGCCTGGCCGCGCACACACCGCTGCTGCCCGGCGCCGGCACGCTGGCGTTCGTGGACGTGGACTCCATGCAGCGCCGGGTGTTCTCGGCGGCCAAGCAGGGCGCCGGGTTCGGCCACACCAAGATCGGCGGGAAGAACCTGCTGGTCCGGGGGCTGAACACCCTGGCCGCGACCGTGTCCACACCGCTGGCCGCCCCCGTCATCGCCGCAACGAGGCTGCGGGGCGGGACCGCGTCCTCGGCCCGCGGCGCCGCCACCCTGATCGCCGAGGCCATCGGCACCACCCGCGCATGCGGCGCGTCCGGCCTGCTCATCATGCGCGGCGACTCGGCGTTCTACTCCGCCAAGACCATCGCCGCCTGCCGCCGCTCGGGCGCCTGCTTCTCGGTCACCGCGAAGATGGACCCCAAGATCAAGGCCGCGATCGCGCAGATACCCGACAACGCGTGGACGCCGATCAAGTACCCCAACGCGGTCTTCGACGAGCAGGCCGGACGGTGGGTCTCCGACGCCGAGGTCGCCGAAACCCCCTACACCGCGTTCTCCTCCAAGAAGAACCAGGCGGTCACCGCCCGCCTCATCGTCCGCCGCGTCCGCCGCCTCAACCCCAAGGCCGCCGGCGGACAGGACGAACTGTTCGACCTGTGGCGCCATCACGCCGTCTTCACCGACTCCCCATTCGAGATGCTGCAGGCCGAGGCCCAGCACCGCGACCACGCCGGCGCCATCGAGCACGCCTTCGCCGACCTGACCGACGGGCCCCTGGCGCACCTGCCATCAGGGGTGTTCACCGCCAACGCGGCCTGGCTGACCTGCGCAGCCATCACCCATAACCTGCTGCGCGCCGCCGGGACCCTGGCCTCGGCCTTCCACGCCAAAGCGCGAGGGGCGACCCTGCGCCGCCACCTGATCGGCGTCCCGGCCCGCATCGCCCGCCACGGACGCGGCCACCTCACCCTGCACCTGCCCGAACACTGGCCCTGGGCACCGGCATGGCGAGCCGTCTTCAACTCCCTGCACCCACCACCGGCCGCAGCGGCCTGACCCGCCCCAACCCCGGTCACCACACCCCGACGACCAGCACGGTCACCACACCCCAACCCCCGACCAGGAACCCCCGGACACACCGCCGACCAGCGAGCGGCCAGACGAGCACGCCCAGAAACCCCGACCCACACCAACAACTTCACC
>NZ_JBIMPP010000156.1:0-1654 GCF_043906805.1 Actinomadura sp. SCN-SB
CCTCGGGCTTTCACCGGGCGGCGGGTCGGGAGTGACCATTTAGACAAGAAAAGTGCCCTCGAGCTGGGAGGATAGGGCTTGTCGAGAGTCCTGTCCGCACCAGTCCAGAAGGCACTTTTCACGTGAAGACTACAGGTCGCCATGCCAAGCTCGCGGTGTCTTCGGACGGTGCGGGGATCGTCGGGCAGGCCGGCGGGGTGCTGCTGACCCAGACGCTCCGGGCCACCGGGCTCGACCAGGCGCTTTCCGCTGGGTTGGAGCGGTGGCGCAAGCCGCGGGCGACCCACGATCCGGGCAAGGTCGTCGCGGACCTGGCGGTGATGCTGGCGCTGGGCGGGGACTGCCTGTCCGACATCGCGGTCCTGCGGGCCGAGCCGGAGCTGTTCGGGCCGGTGCCCTCCGATCCGACGGTGTCACGGCTGGTCACCAGCCTCGCCCAGGCCGGCCCGCAGGCGTTGCGGGCGATCCGCAAGGCCCGCTCGTCGGCCCGCGCGCGGGCCTGGGAACTGGCCGCCGAGCACGCCCCCGGGACGGGCGGAGGCCTGATCCCGGTGGACCTGGACGCCACGATCGTGCTCGCGCACTCGGAGAAGGAACACGCCGCCCCAACGTGGAAGCGCACCTTCGGGTTCCACCCGATGACCGCGTTCATCGACCACGGCCCGGGCGGGACCGGGGAGGCCGCCGCGCTGGTGCTGCGGCCGGGCAACGCCGGGTCCAACACCGCCGCCGACCACATCACCGCAGGCCGCCTCGCCCTCAACCAGATCCCCACCCGCCTGCACAAACAGGTCATCATCCGGACCGATGCCGGTGGCGGCACCCACGAGTTCCTGGGCTGGGTCACCGCCCGCCGCCTCAAGTACTCGATCGGGTTCAACCTCACCGATGACATCTGCGCCGCGATCCTGGCGCTGCCCGAGCACGTGTGGCAGGCCGCCTACGATGCCGACCGGCAGGCACGGCCGGGGGCGTGGGTGGCCGAGCTGACCGGGATGCTGGACCTGACGGGCTGGCCGAAGGGGATGCGGGTCATCGTCCGCCGCGAACGCCCCCACCCCGGCGCGCAGCTGCGGTTCACCGACATCGACGGGCACCGCTTCACCTGCTTCGTCACCGGAACCCGCCACGGACAACTCGCCGACCTGGAACTACGCCACCGCCGCCGCGCCCGCTGCGAAGACCGCATCCGCTGTGCCAAGGACACCGGCCTGCGCAACCTGCCCCTGCACAGCGCAGCGGCCAACCAGGTCTGGCTCGAACTTGTGGCGCTGGCCGCCGACCTGACCGCCTGGACCCAGATGCTGGCCTTCGCCGATCATCCGGCCCGCCGCTGGGAACCCAAACGCCTGCGCCTGCGGGTCTTCTCGACCGCCGCGCGCCTGGCACGGGGCGGCAGACGGCTCCGGCTCCGGCTGGCCCGCCACTGGCCCTGGAGCGGCCTGATCGCCTCGGCGATCGGACGCCTGCAGATGCTCCCGGCGCCCTGACCAGCACCAACCGTCCCAACAACACCAGGAAGGAGAACCCCCGGGCCCCTGGAACCCCGCCCACCCGACGCGACAGTCGGGCCCAACCGCTGACCCGCCGCTGAAAGCCAAGAGTCGGTTGGGGCGCTCCGCGGCCCAACCGGCCTCACGAAAAATCGAGGCTA
>NZ_JBIMPP010000157.1:0-1579 GCF_043906805.1 Actinomadura sp. SCN-SB
CAACGGAACCCCGTACGAGCTCCTCCGCCCGACGCGGGGGAGCTCCTGTTCCGTCCCGGCGGCCGGGTGAGGGGCCCCGCGATACGGGAAACAATTGTCCCGTGACGCGGAAAGCGCAACGCCGATGACGGCCATCAAGGTCGACGTGGTGGAGACGTCCTCGCTGGGCGATCGCAGTTACCTGGCCCACGATGGCCGGGTCGGGCTCGTGGTGGATCCGCAGCGCGATATCGACCGGGTGCTGGCCCTCGCCGGACGGGCAGGCGTGCGGATCACGCATGTGGCCGAGACCCACGTCCACAACGACTACGTCTCGGGCGGTCTCGCCCTTGCCAGGCTGACCGGCGCCGCGTACCTGGTGTCCGGGGCCGACGAGGTGGCCTTCGACCGCACCCCCGTGGCCGAGGATGACGAGATCGCCGTGTCGGAGCGGATGCGGCTGTCGGCCGTGGCCACCCCGGGGCACACCTTCACGCACCTGTCGTACGTGCTGCACGGCCCCGACGGGCCCGAAGGGGTGTTCACCGGTGGATCGCTGCTGTTCGGGACCACCGGCCGTACCGACCTGCTCGGCGCCCAGCACACCCGTGTCCTGGCCCACCAGCAGCACGCCTCGGTACGGCGGCTCGCCGACCGGTTGCCCGACGGCGCGGAGATCTGGCCCACCCACGGCTTCGGCAGCTTCTGCTCCGCCACCCAGGCCGACGCCCCCGCCTCCACGATCGGCCGGGAAAGGGACGTCAATCCGGCGCTGCGGCTGGAGGCCGACGACTTCGTCAGCCAGGTTCTGGACGGCCTGGACGCTTATCCCGCGTACTACGCGCACATGGGCGTCCTCAACAGCGCGGGTCCCGAACCCATCGATCTCACCGCCCCGCGCAAGGCAGACGCCGGTGATCTGCGCGCCCGCCTCGATGCGGGGGAATGGGTGGTCGATCTGCGTTCGCGCACCGCGTTCGCGCGGCGGCACCTCGCCGGGACCCTCAGCTTCGGCCTGGACGGGGCCCTGGCGACGTGGCTGGGCTGGATGGCTCCCTGGGGCACGCCGATCACCCTGCTGGGGGAGTCGGCCGACCAGATCGCCACGGCCCAGCGGGAACTGGCCAGGGTCGGCATCGACCGTCCGGCCGCGGCGGCGACCGGCTCGCCGGAGACCTGGGCAGGCGGCGGGCAGGCGCTCCTGGACGGGTTCCCGGTCGCCACGTTCGCCGATCTCGCCGCCGCCCGTACCGGCCGTGGCCCGCGGGAGCTGCCGCCGCCGGATGTGGTCCTGGACGTGCGCATGACCAACGAGTGGCGGGCCGGTCACCTCAAGGGCGCCGTCCACGTCCCGCTGCCGGACCTGCCGGACCGCATGGCCGATCTGCCCGCCGGGACGGTGTGGGTCCACTGCGGTTCGGGATACCGGGCCGCGGCCGCCGCCAGCCTGCTCCGGCGAGCCGGACGTGATGTCGTGCACATCGACGACGCCTACTCCCAGGCCGTCGAAGCCGGTCTCGTGTGACATCTGGGGCTTTTGAGGCCGATGGTGCCATTGCGTGCGCCTGAGCGCGGCATGGGCGGGGTCTGGCGCTGGATA
>NZ_JBIMPP010000159.1:0-1544 GCF_043906805.1 Actinomadura sp. SCN-SB
ACGTCCTGGCGGCCGTAACGGTCCCATTCCCGCGCCCATTGTTCGAGGTCGGCGATCCGGCGCAGTGTTTCGGCGTGCAGGGCGATGGTCTGCCGGAGCGGCGCCCACGCCGAGAACAGCGCCTCGTGCGAGACCTCGACCACCGCGTCTCGCCGTCCTGCCCACTGGTGCACAGGCGTTCCCGGACGAACGCGTCGATGACAAGGCGTTCGGCGTCGTTCAGGGCGCTTCTCGGCACCCGCCTGCGGGTCGGTTCTCCGCGAACCGGACGAGCTTCAGCAGCATGGGCAGCACGGGCGGCGCCGGGTCGAGCGCCTCCAGCTCGGCGAGCACGAGGTCGGCGCGGTGTGTCAGGGCTCCGTAGACCCCGCCGTTGCGCTGGTAGTCGGCGGCGGTGATGGTGAGGTCGCGTCCCGCGCCCAGGTACAGGTCGGGCGGGTCGAAGGTGAGGCCCGCGCGCCGCGCCGGCTCCCGGATCACCGTCCGCGGCGCGGCGCGGTCGAGCGGTGTGACGGTGAACGGGTGCCGGAACAGGTCGGCGCAGCTCCCGCTGAGGAACGTGGTCCGAAACTCCGACTGGAGCACGAACAGGACGTGCGCCTCGGATCGGCGTCCAAGGCGTCCCGCAGCAGTTCGAGGAAGGCGGACGGGTCGTCGGCGGAGAGCAGTTCCTCGGCCTGGTCGATGACGATCGGCACCGACCGGGTGCGGTGGCCGCGCCCGGCCCCGGCCGGGTCGGAGCGAAGGCGCGCGGCCGGCTCGCTTCCGTCGTCGCCCGGGTCACCGGACGCGTCGGCCAGGCTCTGGGCGGGGTCGCCCTCCGGGATGATCGGCGGCATGAGCAGACCTCGCGCAGCCGTGTGCAGTAGCGGCGGGTGGCCTCCACGGTGGCGAGCCGGTCGCGCCAGGCGGGCCCGTACAGGTAGGCGGGTGTTGTTGCCGACGCTCTGTCGGAAAGTAGCCGACAGTGCGTCGGGAAAACCGGACCGACATGAGGGAGCCGCGATGAGCCGCCCCGGCCGGGGTTTCGCCGCGGAGCCAGCCATCGCCGCTGCTGCCTGAGGCGCGGCAGCAGACCGGCGTACACCAGCGGGGACTTGCCGACCCCGGACGGGCCGCTCGCGGGCGCCGGACCCGCCGTGCAGCCGTTCCCTCACGTCCCGGCCGAAGAAGATCCGTCGTCGTCCTCGGTGAACGCGTCCAGCCCGGGGTAGGGCGCACGGTCGCGGCGCCATGCCGGCAGGGCGCGCCAGCGCCGGTCCTGCGCCTTCTCCCAGGCCAGTACGCACGGGATCAAAAGCAGGCAGACGACGATGACCGGCAGCGCCCACTGCTGCACACGGGTGGTCTGCGGGGAGAGTCGCAGTGCGAGTCCGAGGACCGCGACCAGCAGGATGTCGGGGAACACCGGCCCCCGACGGCCTGACATGCGGCCACCTCCGGGGACGGCGAGGCGCTGACTCGGACCATGGAAGGCCGTAAAGGGGGGCGGGTCCCGGCCTCGGGGGGTTTGGCCGGGACCCGCTGTCCAGAAGGGATCGTGG
>NZ_JBIMPP010000160.1:0-1474 GCF_043906805.1 Actinomadura sp. SCN-SB
AAAAGGTGCCCCTATGTGCTTCGTCAAGCTGGGAAGGGGGTTGAGGGTTGATACACAGTGCCGTCGCGGAGCATGGCGAACAGCACGTCGATGCGTCGGCGGGCCAGGCAGGTGATCGCGGCGACGTGATGCTTGCCCTCGCTCCGCTTTTTGTCGTAGTAGGCCCGGGATGCAGGGTCGCGCAGCGAGGCGAACGCGGCCAGGTAGAAGGCCCGTTTGAGTTGCCGGTTGCCACGCCGGGGCGGGCTTTCACCGCGGATGGACGAGCCCGAGGTGCGGGTGGCGGGGGCCAGCCCGGCGTAGGCGGCCAGGTGAGCGGCGGTGCGGAACCGACTGCCGTCACCGACGTCGATCAGGATGCGGGCGGCGGTCCTGACCCCCACGCCGGGCAGGGAGGTCAGGACCTGGGAAAGAGGGTGGGCCTCCAGCAGTTCCTCGATCCGGGTCGCCAGCACGGCACGCTGGTCATGAACGGCGCTGAGCGACCGCGCCAGGCTCGGGATGATCAGCGCGGCGGCGTCGGTGCCGGGCACCATCACCGTCTGCTCGTCCAGCGCGGCCAGGACGTCGTCGGCCAGGCGCTCGGCCATGCGTGGCGCCCTGGGCCGCAGCACGCGAACCAGCCGGCCGCGCCCGGCCCGGCGCAGTTGCGCCGGGGAGCCGAAGCGTTCCAGCAGGGCGCGGACGGCGGGATGATCCAGCCGCGGCCCCAGCACCCGCTCCAGGGCGGGATGGATCTGGGTGAGCAGCCCACGCAGCCGGTTGGTCACGCGCGTCGATTCCTGGGCCAGGTCGTCGTCAAACCCGACCAGCATCTGCAGCTCGGCGACCGCCTCGTCGTGAAGGGTGAGCTGGCGCAGGGTGTGCGGCATGGTGCGGGCCGCGTCGGCGATGATGAACGCATCGCGTGCGTCGGTCTTGGCCTCGCCGGGGTACAGGTCGGCGATCCGCCGCATCGCCAGTCCGGGCAGGTAGGCGACCTGGCATCCGATCTCGCGCGCCACCGCCAGCGGCAGCGCGCCGATGGAGGCGGGCTGGTCGACCACCACCAGTACCGAGCCCCATCGTTGCTGGAGGCGGCCGAACAGCTCGCGCAGCTTGGGCTCGCTGTTGGGGAGCCGCTGGTCGAGCACCTTCTTGCCCGCCGGCGTCAGGCCGGTGGCGTGATGCTCGCCCTTGCCGACGTCCAGGCCGCAGAAGACGCCGATGTCGCGGGGGTCGGTCACGTGCTGCCTTCCGTTCGAAATGACACGTTCTCCCGGCCTCACCTGCGGCATCAGCGTGCCGGCATCCACGTTACAAAGAGCCTGCCAGCCCACGGCGGGCTGCGCGTTCATACCCCTCATCAGCGGTCTGCCGATGCTTCCGGACCTGGTGACATCACCTTTTCGATCATTGATCCACTGGGGGACCAGAGTCATGCCAGATCCAGAGGCCGGGGACCCGTCTCCGGGCCACGAAGAAAGTAACGGGG
>NZ_JBIMPP010000161.1:0-1437 GCF_043906805.1 Actinomadura sp. SCN-SB
AGGAATCACTCGTCTAGCAGGTGGGCGCGCGCTCCAGCATCGTTAACAACGCTGAAGGTCAATACAGCTAGAAGTCGGCGAGGAAGTCCATGGCGATCGCCCAGGCGCGTTCGGCGGCTTCCGGGTCGTAGTCGGGCAGGTCGGGGTCGGTGAAGAGATGGCCGGCGCCCCGGTACCGGAACACCTCGACGTCAGCACCGGCCCGGCGCATGCGCAGGTACCAGGCGTTCTGCCAATCGACCGGCTCCCAGGTGTCGGGATCGGCCACGTGCAACTGCACCGGGATCTCCGTGGCAGCGTCATCCGGCAGGTCGGACGTTCCATGCATGAGGAGCAGGCCACGGGCCTTGGTGTCGGCAAGCGCGAGGTTCTGGGCCAGCGCGCCGCCCAGCGACAGGCCCGCGTAGACCAAGCCGTCATCCGTATACGGCGCGGCGGCGGCCACGGCACGGCGAAGCAGCTCTTCCTGCCCGATCTCGTCCTTGATCTCGATCCCGGCCTCGGGCTCGTCGACCACCCGCCCGTCGTAAAGGTCCGGTGTGTGCACCTCGTGCCCCGCCGACCGCAGCATCTCGGCCGCGTCGAGAACGGCAGGCCGCAACCCGTACATCGAATGGAAGAGCAGAATCCGTGCCATCCCTCCAGCCTATGGGCGCTCGTCTCCCTTGTGCCCCTTGTGCACCAGCGCTTCACGAAATCACGTGCCTGGGCACGCCGGCGCCGTGCTCGCCCGAACGGTGGACGGCGCGCAGCAGCCGGGCCGCCTCCGGGCCGGTGATGATCGGCTCGGGGGACTAGGGGGCGCCACCGGGCGCGCCAGGTCGGCGGCGATGCCTCATCGCCTCGACGGCCGGGCACAGCACGCAGTAGGCCCAGCCCTCGGGGCCGCGTTACTCCGGTAAGTACGCGCTGATGCTCGGCCTGGTTTCGGCAGGGGCGCCTGGGCGACGCCCGCAGCCGCGGCGCGAGTGTTCATGGCGGGCATGGGGCTGTTCACCCTGTCCAGCTTCGTGGCGGGACTCGCCCCCGCCATGGCGTCGCTGATCACCGCCCGGCTGGTGCAGGGCGCGGCGGGCGGGATCATCAACGGCCGCCTTGGTGGCGGTGGTGTCCGCCTGGCCTGCTCATGATGAACGAGAGGCGGGGCAGTAGAGCCGGTGCGTAAGGGAACCTGCCTGACAAAGGGCCAGCCGACAACCCGATCGTGCCCGCATAGGGGCATGTCGGGCGGCGATGGCCGGTGAAGCAACTCATACCCCGGGGCGGGAATCAGCGGGCCCTAGGATCGGTTGACGCGACTGCCAAGCCACGTCGGGCCCAGGGGCACTGGACGCACCGGGCGGCGAGTGAGGTCGTCGGGACACCGAAGGCGAGCACAGGGAGAGGCGCAGAACAGTGAGCGACGTTCGGGACGTCATCGTGATCGGGTCGGGGCCT
>NZ_JBIMPP010000162.1:0-1347 GCF_043906805.1 Actinomadura sp. SCN-SB
CAGGGTTTGTGCAAGTTCCGGGGTTGGGTGGTTTGTCAGGCTGTGACCGGTTGGGGTGCATAGCGGAGCAGGCACGGGTTTCGTGATCATTGGGGTGTCGAAGCTCAACGATCACGAGGTGGCCCGTGCCTGCCGCTGTATCTTCTCCCATCCCGCCGGTGCTGGTGAAGCTGGGTCCGCTGGGTGCCGGTCAAGTCACTGACCTGCGGCCTTTCCTGGACCGGGTGCCCGATCCGCGGGCGAGGCGGGGCCGCTGGTACCCGCTGACCGCGATCCTCCTGGTCTGTGCCTGTGCGGCCGTGTCCGGAGCAAGGAGTGTGGATGAGATCGCCGAGTGGGCGTCGCGGGCCTCGGACACCGTGCTGACGGCCGTCGGAGTCCGCCGGCATCCGCTCATGTGGCGCCGTGCCCCCTCGCGGACCACGATCGGCCGCGTGCTCGCGGCCGTCGACGGTGACGCCCTGGACCAGGCGGTCGGCGCCTACCTCACCGCCCGGAAAACGGCGGGAACGGCCTCGGGGAAACGGCAGGTGATCGCCGTCGACGGCAAGTCGCTGAGGGGATCGGCCCGCCTGTCCGCCGGCCGCAGACATCTGCTCTCGGCCGTCACCCACCATCGGGCCCTGACCCTCGCCCAGGCCGAGGTCGGAACCAAGACCAACGAGACCGCGCACTTCCGGGCCCTGCTCGAACCACTGGACCTGGACCGATCCCTGGTCACCTTCGACGCCCTGCACTCGGTCCAGGCGAACGTCACCTGGCTGGTCGAGACGAAGAATGCCCACTACATCGCCATGATCAAGCGGAATCAGCCGACCGCCTACCGGCAACTCGCCTCCCTGCCCTGGCCGGACATCGCCGTCCAGCACACCACTTCTTCCGCCGGACACGGCCGCCGGGAGTCCCGCTCGATCAAGACCTGCGGCATCTCCGACGAACTCGGCGGGATCGCCTTTCCCCACGGCCGCCTCGCCCTCCGCGTCCACCGACGCCGCAAACAGACCGGCGGGCGCGAAAGCCGCGAGACCGTCTACGCCGTCACCAGTCTCGACGCCCACCAGGCCACCCCGGCCGAACTCGCTGCCGCCGTCCGCGGCCACTGGGCCGTCGAGGCCCTGCACCACGTACGAGACGTGACCTACGCCGAGGACGCCTCCACCCTCCACACCGGCACCGCACCCCGCGCCATGGCCACCTTCCGCAACCTCGCCATCGGCCTGCTCAAAACCCTCAAAGCCACCAACATCGCCAAGACCACCCGAGCAATCCGCGACCAGCCAGAACGAGCCCTCCCGATCCTGGGCATCACCAACAACCCGGACACTCAGGGAACTTGATCAAGCCCTG
>NZ_JBIMPP010000163.1:0-1283 GCF_043906805.1 Actinomadura sp. SCN-SB
TGAGCTTCCCCCCGTTCAGCGGACACCTGTCCTGAGGTCACCGGCGATCATCAGGAAGGATGTTCGCCATGCCGTCACCACACCCGCCCGAGTTCCGGCGCCGCGCGGTCGACCTGGCCCGTCAGGGCGATAAGTCCATGGTCCAGATCGCCAAGGACCTGGGAATCAGCCGGTCCTGCCTGCAGAACTGGGTGAACCAGGCCAACGCCGACGACAACGAGGCCAGCGGAAAAGGCGGTGGCGACCGCCTGACCACTGCGGAGAAGAAGGAACTGGCCGAACTGCGTCGGCGTAACCGGCAGCTGGAGACCGAGAACGAGATCCTCAAGCGGGCTGCCGCCTACTTCGCCCGGGAAAACGTACTCCCAAAGTAATCTACTCGCTGGTCCGTGAACTCGCCGACGACTCGATCCCGGTCGCGGTGGCCTGCCGAGTGCTGAACGTATCCACCTCGGGATATTACGACTGGCTGGGGCGTCCTGAGCCGCCCCGGGCGCTGCGGAACAAGGAATTGACGAAGATGATCCGCGAAATCCATGCCGAGTCGCGTGGCAGTTACGGTTCGCCGCGCGTGCACGCCGAGTTGACGCTCGGGCTGGGTGAGCGGGTCAACCGCAAACGGGTCGAGCGGCTGATGCGCCAGGACGGGCTGCAGGGCGTCTACCGGCGCAAGGGGCGCCGCAACCTGGTGAATCAGGCGGCCGAGGAGGACCTGGTGCAGCGCCGGTTCGAGGTGGACGGCCCGGACCGCCTCTGGCTGACCGATATCACCGAACACCCCACCGGAGAGGGAAAACTGTACTGCGCTGCGGTCATGGACGCCTATTCCAGACGGATTATCGGCTGGTCGATCGACAACCGTCCGGACACCGATCTGGTGGTCAGTGCGCTGGCGATGGCCGTGACCCGGCGCACCCCGCAGGCCGGATCCACCATCCTGCATTCCGATCACGGGACGCAATACACATCATGGGCGTTCGGTAAGCGTCTCCGGGAGGCCGGCCTGCTCGGGTCGATGGGCACGGTCGGGGATTGCTACGACAATTCGATGATGGAGTCGTTCTGGGGGACAATGCAGCTGGAGTTGCTCGACACCCGCACCTGGAAAACCCGCGAAGAACTTGCCAGTGCTGTTTTCGAATGGCTGGAGTGCTGGTATAATCCATACAGGCGGCATTCCAGTATCGGGATGCACAGCCCCGTCACGTTCGAAGGGCTCAACCTGCCCTCAGACACCGCCGAGTGACCTCACCGCGGGTGTCCGTGCAACGGGGGGAACCTCA
>NZ_JBIMPP010000164.1:0-1140 GCF_043906805.1 Actinomadura sp. SCN-SB
CTTGATCCCAAGTGGTCAGTGCAGTCGGGCATTTGGTGCGATTGGACCGTACGGGAGATAAGCGATCTCCCAGCGATGGATCTTTGTGGATGGCAGTCTCGGCGGATCCCGAGTGAGAGCAGAGGTCCGTGGGGCGAGATCGGTTGCCGTTGACGGCGGAAGATCGCGAGGATATCTCTCGTGGTATCGCGCAGAACCTATCGAACAAGGAGATCGCCGCCGTTATTCGCCGTGCTGATTCGGTGGTCTGTCGCGAGATCGCCCGAAATGGCGGGCGAGAGGGTTACCGGGCGGTCGCGGCGCAGCGGCGCGCGGAGGAGCGGCGCCGCCGCCCAAAAGTGCGTAAACTGGACGCGGATCCGCGCCTGCATGACCATGTGTTCGCGGGCCTGCGGCGGGGCGAGTCTCCCGACCAGGTGGCCGGCCGGTTGAAGTATGAACTCGGGTGCGGGAAGGTCACGGGCATGGAGCGCATCTCGCATGAGTCGATTTACACATATTTGTATGCGTTGCCGAAGGGCGAGATGGCGCGTATGGGTGTTTCACTGCGGACCGGGCGCGAGCGGCGCAGGCCGCGCGGGAACCCGCGGTCGAAGCGGTCGAAGATCATCGGTATGCGGCTGATCGACGAGCGGCCCGCCGAGGTCGAGGGCCGCCGGGTGCCCGGGGCTTGGGAGGGGGACTTGATCATCGGGAAGGGCGGGGCGTCCCAGGCGGGCACCCTGGTCGAGCGCACAAGCCGTTTCCTGGTCATCGTGCCGCTGCCGAAAGACCGCAAGTCCGACACCGTCTGCGATGCGATCCTCGAGAGCGTGGCGGATCTTCCCGCCGAGCTGGTCAAGTCGATCACATGGGATCAGGGCGTCGAGATGGCCCACCACGCCGCCCTCACCCTCAAGTCGGAGATCGATGTCTATTTTGCACACCCCCATTCACCCTGGGAACGCGGAACGAACGAAAACACCAACGGCCTTATTAGGGAATATCTACCCAAAGACACAAGGATTCCAGGAGATGCGGAACTGCTGAATTCAATATCTCACTCACTCAACACCCGCCCGAGGCGTATACTTGGTTACAGAACACCGGCAGAAGTGTTCGCCGAGATGTGCGTAGCTGCTTCCATCAGTTGACACCACC
>NZ_JBIMPP010000165.1:0-1104 GCF_043906805.1 Actinomadura sp. SCN-SB
TGTTCTGTCCCGTGAGGTTGGGGACGCGGCTGGCGGGTGGGAGGCCACCGAGTGCGGTGTGGCCGCGGTGGTGGTTGTAGGTGTGCAGCCAGTGGGGGAGGGCTTGGCGGCGTTGGGTTTCTGAAGTGTAGGGCTGGTTGTAGGCCCATTCGTCCAGCAGGGTGCGGTGGAAGCGTTCGACTTTGCCGTTGGTCTGGGGCCGGTAGGGGCGGGTGCGCTTGTGGCTGATGGCGGCGGCGGTGAGGGTGTCGCGCCACAGCCGTGAGCGGTAGCACGGGCCATTGTCGGTCAGCACGCGCCGTACGGTGATCCCGGCGCCGGCGAAGAATGCCTGGGCTCGCCGCCAGAACGCGGTGGCTGATTGCTGGGTCTCGTCGGGCAGGATTTCGGTGTAGGCCAGGCGGGAGTGGTCGTCGATGGCGGTGTGCAGGTAGCCGTAGCCCAGCAGGGGTTTGCCGCCCGAGCGGCGGGCGCCGGTGTCGGTGCGCTGGCTGTTGCGGCGGCCGGTGGCGCGGCCGAGGGCGCGGTGGCCGCCGCCGTCGGGGATGTTGCCGAGTTTCTTGATGTCGACGTGGACCAGGTCGCCGGGCGCATCGTGTTCGTAGCGGCGGACGGGCCGGCCGGTGGCGCGGTCCAGGTGCCGCAGGCGGGGCAGGCCGTAGCGGGTCAGGACGCGGTGGACGGTGGCGGGGTTGAGGCCGAGCAGGTAGGCGATGCGGGCCGGTCCCCACCGGCGCAGCACCCGCACCTTGATGATCCGCCGCTCGGTTCGGGTGGGGGTGCGGCGCGGGCTGTGGTGCGGGCGTGAGGACCGGTCGGCCATCGCGGCCTCGCCCTGTTCCCGGTAGCGGGCGGCCCACCGCTGGACGGTGCTCACCGAGACCTGGAACCGTTCGGCGGCCCGCCGCAGCGGCCAGCCGTCCTCGACCACACAGCGGGCCAGGCGCAGGCGTCCGGTCTCGGTCAGCGGGGCATTACGGTGGGGCATGAGGGCCTCCTGGCGTCCGGTGCAGATCTCGCAATCCACACCGAACCCGGAGGCCCTCCCTCACTTCAAGATCATTCAACCGTGCCGCCGCGTTCACAACCTCCCTGGACAGTACA
>NZ_JBIMPP010000166.1:0-1088 GCF_043906805.1 Actinomadura sp. SCN-SB
GAGGCGGCCCGGATCGACCTCACCCGGAAACTGTCGGCCTGTGACCGCAAACTGGCCCGGTACCGGGCCGCGCTGGAGGCCGGAGCCGACCCGGCCGAGGTCACCACATGGATCAACAGCGTCCAACAGGAACGCGCCCGGCTCAAGCGCGACCTGCGCCAAGGGCCACGCCCCCAGCGCCCCGACCACCAGGCAATCGCCAGCCTGCTCCAACGCCTCGCCGACTTGGCCCGCGTAGTCGTCGACGCAGATCCCGGCGACAAGGCCGAACTCTACAAAGAACTCGGCTTGAAGATGACCTACCATCCCCAGAAACGACTCGTGGAGGCCCGGGTAATCCCAGACCCCCACATGTACAAATGGTTTGTGTCCGAGGGGCGAGCAGCCCAGCAAACCCACATGAGATCACCGCCACGACCACATGGGGCGTACGGCCCGCAGCGTGAACGGCACCATCCCATACGCCCTGGACAGTCCCGGACGCGCGTGGCCTGGACCGAAGTCCGCCGGATGCCGAACGCCGACCTCGTTCATGCCCCGCTGGCGCGGACATCATGAGACTCACTCTTCTGCCGATGAGAGGTCGTGGTGATCGACGCCAGCGACGACGTTGAACGCGGTCATGGGCGCGGTAGCGCGTCCCACCAAAGGCGGAACGCGAGAGCCAGAGCGCGGATCAGCAGCACAACTACGACAGGGCCCTCGAACATCACAGCCATTCCGGCCCGATGCCTGCTCCCATCACCCAGCTGTCATCACTCGCCACCCGGCACCAATGATGACGCCCAGCAGGACGGATCAATCCCAACGCGCTCCGCCACCGGGCCGACGGGCCAGGGACGAAATGCATAGTCCGCGTCATCGGCGGGCGCCGATGATAGGCCTCCGACCACCCGCCAGACCGCAGCCGGGAAGGAGAGCACAAGCCCAACGGGCTGTCGGTAGTGGCCGATCCTTCCGAGCGTATCGACCATATGAGCGAACTGGGTGAACTAGCCTGGCGTGTCGTGACGCAACTCGCCCGCCAGCGACCGAAGACAAACTGGACACACGAGACCGCGTCGGCGGAGATGGAGCTGGTGCGACTT
>NZ_JBIMPP010000167.1:0-1043 GCF_043906805.1 Actinomadura sp. SCN-SB
GGGGGTCGAGGCTGAGAATCTAAGCGCCGGTAAACGGCGGTGGTAACTATAACCATCCTAAGGTAGCGAAATTCCTTGTCGGGTAAGTTCCGACCTGCACGAATGGCGTAACGACTTCCCCGCTGTCTCAACCACAGGCCCGGTGAAATTGCAGTACGAGTAAAGATGCTCGTTTCGCGCAGCAGGACGGAAAGACCCCGGGACCTTCACTATAGCTTGGCATTGGCGTTCGGGGCGGTTTGTGTAGGATAGGTGGGAGACTGTGAAGCGGTGACGCCAGTTGCCGTGGAGTCGTTGGTGAAATACCACTCTGGTCGTTTTGAGCGTCTAACCCGCGCCCGTGTATCCGGGTGGGGGACAGTGCCTGGTGGGTAGTTTAACTGGGGCGGTTGCCTCCTAAAGGGTAACGGAGGCGCCCAAAGGTTCCCTCGGCCTGGTTGGTAATCAGGTGGTGAGTGTAAGGGCACAAGGGAGCTTGACTGTGAGACGGACGTGTCGAGCAGGTGCGAAAGCAGGGCCTAGTGATCCGGCGCCGGCGTGTGGAAGCGGTGTCGCTCAACGGCTAAAAGGTACCCCGGGGATAACAGGCTGATCTTCCCCAAGAGTCCATATCGACGGGATGGTTTGGCACCTCGATGTCGGCTCGTCGCATCCTGGGGCTGGAGTAGGTCCCAAGGGTTGGGCTGTTCGCCCATTAAAGCGGCACGCGAGCTGGGTTTAGAACGTCGCGAGACAGTTCGGTCCCTATCCGCTGCGCGCGTAGGAGAATTGAGAGGGTCTGTCCCTAGTACGAGAGGACCGGGACGGACGGACCTCTGGTGTGCCAGTTGTCCCGCCAGGGGCATGGCTGGTTGGCTACGTTCGGTCGGGATAACCGCTGAAAGCATCTAAGCGGGAAGCCTTCCTCGAGATGAGTTCTCCCTCCCGCCTTCGGGTGGGGTAAGGCCCCCGGTAGACGATCGGGTTGATAGGCCGGAGATGGAAGCACTGTGAGGTGTGGAGTTGACCGGTACTAATAGGCCGAGCGGCTTGACACACACATA
>NZ_JBIMPP010000168.1:0-946 GCF_043906805.1 Actinomadura sp. SCN-SB
GCGGATAGACGGCTACTTGTCCGGCCTTGCCTGTGCTGGGCCTGGCCTCACGAGAAGCGGCGTTCGAGGTGGTCCAGGGCCTGGCGTGAGTTGCTGTAGAGGGGCGTGGAGGGCCACGGCGGGTGTTCGGCGTGGCCGCTCCAGGTGGGGTGCACGATGGCGCACTGGTAGGGCGTCACTCCGACCTGGGCTTGGCGATCATCGATCCTGACCAGCGTGTCGTCGCAGGCGTTGCAGGCCAGCCAGACGGTCAGGTCCCTACCGTGCAGGGCATGTCCCACGGCGATCTCGGTGCCCAGTTCGATCGTGATGTTCCAGGCCCGTTCGGTGTCTTCGACGACCTTCCACGGCTGGTCTTCGATATCGGGGTCGGGGCACCAGCGCAATGCGCCGCGGGCTTGGTCACCGACTGCCCATAGCTCTGCCAGGGCCAGCAACGACAGCCGTTCGCTGCGACGAAGGGGCTGGTGCTGCTCGGCGAGATTGTCCGCGAGCATCTCGACCGCCAGGCCACGCTCGCCGGCATCCCACAGCTCGCCAGGTACCCCTTGACGCTCAGACGGCAACAGAACCGAAAAGCTCGCGATCAGTTCGCTACCGCCGAACCACGAAGAGTCTGATCGCACGAGGTATCCGTCCATACCGCAACAGCGCTGGTGAGGTTGTTTTCTACCGGCTTGAGCTGACGCTCAACGAGCTCGGCAAGGCTTTCTTGGTGGTGGATAGATTTGCTATGGAGGGCGGGAGGTTGCTGACTGGGTAGGCACCCGTCCGGTAGAAAGCCTCCGAGCTGTGCAGTGGCGACGTACCGCTCAAGCTTGTGGAACAGCTGGAGCCGATTCCCTTAGCTCCCGGGCTAGTTGACGACTTCAACGGTCGGTCGCCGTGCGCCTTGGACCTCCCGCGTGGGTGGTGGCCTCTCGCAGCACGAGTGGCGACGTCCGGT
>NZ_JBIMPP010000169.1:0-887 GCF_043906805.1 Actinomadura sp. SCN-SB
GCGATCGCACTGTACGTCAAGATCGACGACGACGCGGCCGGGATCACCCGGCTGCCCGGACGACCGCCCAAGCTCAGCCACTCCGAGCTGATCTGCCCAGCGGTGATGCAGGCCATGCCCGGCTTCACCTCCGAGGCCCGCCGGCTGCGCTACCTTCGCACCTATCTGGGCCACCTGATCCCCTTCGTCCCGCAGCAGCCCGGCTACAACAAGCGCCTGCGGGCCGCGCTTCCGCGGATCAAACGCATCATCCGCACCCTGGCGGCCGACACCGGCTTCCGGCACGACACCGTGTGGATCACCGACTCCACCCCGGTGGAATGCGGCCGGTCCCGCCCCACCGTCCAGCGCTCGGAGCCAGCCGGCTGGGCCTCCTACGGCTACTGCCGCTCCCACTCGCGCTGGTTCTGGGGGCTGCGGCTGTATCTGGTCTGCACCCCGGCCGGGATACCGATCACCTGGGCGCTGGCCAACCCCAAGCTCGACGAGCGCGAAGTGATCGCCGCGATGCTGGAGACAGAGCAGGAGCCGGCCGCCGATCGGCCGGGCCTGCTGCCGATCGCCGACAAGGGCTTGCGGGCCCGCTGGTTCGAAGACGAGCCGGCCGCCCAGCACGGGATCAAGCTGCTGCGCCCGGCGATGCTCAGCGAGCAGCCCCGGCCGGGCGAGCACCTGCTCAAACCCGTCCGCCAGCTGATCGAGTCGGTCCACCACACCCTCAAAGGCCAGCTCGACCTGGAACGACACGGCGGCCGCACCATCCAGGGCGTGGCCGTCCGCGTCGCCCAGCGCATCCTGGCCATGACAGCAGCAATCTGGCACAACCACCGCACCAGCCAACCGGTCACCCGATCGCTCATCGCCTACGACCATTAGGAATCACTCGT
>NZ_JBIMPP010000170.1:0-868 GCF_043906805.1 Actinomadura sp. SCN-SB
CGTTGACGCAGCGGGCCGCCGCCGGGCTTGGTGCCTTCACCAGCCAGGTCCGTGTCCGCCTCGCCGATGCCGAGGTGGCGCATTTCGACGAGACCGGGCTGCGGGTCGCCGGGCGGCTGCACTGGGTGCACTCGGCCTCGACCGGCAAGTACGTGCTGCTCACCGTGCACGGGCGGCGCGGGGTCGAGGCGATGGACGCCGCCGGGGTGCTGCCCGCCTTCACCGGGATCGCGGTGCACGACGGCTGGGCACCCTACGACACCTACACCCAGGCCACGCACGCCCGCTGCAACGCTCACATCTTGCGCGAACTGCAGGGCGTCCTGGATCACCACACCGCCGCCCAAGGTGAGGACGTGTGGTGCTGGGCGGCCCAGGCCGCCGACGCACTGCGGACCATGAAACGCCTGGCGGAGGAGGCACTGGCCCGCGACGGCACACTGACCACCCTCGACACGGTGAAGATGGCCGGCACCAAGCACGCCTTCCGGTCCGCCGCCCGCCTCGGGGTGAAGGCGACCGCGGCCCGCCGCAGCGAGCTGGAGAAAGACCACAACGCGCTGGCCCGGCGGCTGCTCGACAAACACGACGATCATCTCCGCTTCACCGAAGACGCGCGGGTTCCGTTCGATAACAACGCGGCCGAGCGCGAGATACGGATGATCAAGATCCGGCAGAAGGTCTCCGGGTGCCTGCGCACCCGGAGCGGGGCCCAGCAGTTCTGCGCCATCCGCTCCTACCTGGCCACCACCGCCAAGCACGGCATCGGCCTCCTGGACGCGCTCACCCGCCTCACCAACCAGCAACCCTGGCTGCCTTCCTCCGCCTGATATCGGCTCACGCAGCCTCAAGCTGCTGACCAGTCACC
>NZ_JBIMPP010000171.1:0-847 GCF_043906805.1 Actinomadura sp. SCN-SB
CGGTCGACATCGCCCGGCTGCCCGGACGCCCGCCCAAGCTCAGCCACGCCGAACTGATCTGCCTGGCGGTCATGCAGGCCATGCTCGGGTTCACCTCCGAGGCCCGCTGGCTGCGGTATGCCCGCGCCCACCTGCGGCATCTGTTCCCCTTCCTCCCGCAGCAACCCGGTTACAACAAGCGGCTGCGGGCCGCGCTGCCGCAGATCAAACGCATCATCCGCACCCTGGCCGCCGACACCGGCTTCTGGCACGACACCGTCTGGATCGCCGACTCCACCCCGGTGGAGTGCGGCCGGTCCCGGCCCACCGTCCAGCGTTCGCAGATGGCCGGCTGGGCGTCTTATGGGTACTGCCGTTCGCACTCGCGGTGGTTCTGGGGGCTGCGGCTTTATCTGATCTGCACCCCCTCGGGGATGCCGATCACCTGGGCGCTGGCCGGCCCCAAGCTGGACGAGCGGGAGGTGGTGGCCGCGATGATCCAGGTCGAGCCGCACTTGGCGGCCGACCGGCCAGGCCTGCTGCTGATCGCCGACAAGGGCTTTCGGGCCCGCTGGTTCGAAGATGAACTCGCCCGGCACCAGATCACGCTGCTGCGCCCGGCGATGCGCAGCGAACCGGCCCGGCCGGGCGAGCACCTGCTCAAACCGGTCCGCCAGCTCATCGAGTCGGTCAACGACACCCTCAAGGGCCAGCTCGATCTGGAACGACACGGAGGCCGCACCTTCGAGGGCGTGGCCGTCCGCGTCGCCCAGCGCATCCTGGCCATGGCAGCGGCGATCTGGCACAACCACCACACCGGCCAGCCGGTCACCCGATCGCTGACCGCATACGACCATTAGGAATCACT
>NZ_JBIMPP010000172.1:0-840 GCF_043906805.1 Actinomadura sp. SCN-SB
GTTGGCCTGAGTCTCGCGAGCCTGTAGCACGTGGATGGCCTTGGCTAGGCGGCCGGCGCGGTGCGGGCAGCACCGCAGTTTGCGGAGGATCCGCCAGCTTTTGAACTGCGCATTCGCGCGCACGCCGGGGCCGCGCAGCCGGGCGTGGGACCGGTTGGCGTCCGTGAGGTGCTCGGGCTTGTTGCGGCCCTTGTACGGGGTGAGTAGCGGTTTGCCCGCGCCGTTGTACCCTTGTCGGCCAGTACCAGCAGCCCGGTGGCCTTCAGCGCCCGCAACAGGCCCCAGATCCGAGCGGCCTTGAGGTCGTGTACCGCGCCGGGCGGCGCGCCCGACACCCACACGATCGTGCCGTCTGGGGCGGCGATGACCTGCAGATTCATGCCGTGCTTGCGGTGCTTTCCCGAGTAGAACGGCCGGTCGGCGGCGACGCGGTCGATCGGGATGAGGGTGCCGTCCAGGACCAGATGGAGCAGCCCGTCTTCGACCGCCTTGCGCAGGGCCTGGGCAAGCTTGGGCGAACGCGCGGCCAGCAGTTCGACGGTCTCGTTGACGTACCGCCACGCAGTGGTGGTCGATACCCCGAACCCGGCGCCGAGCTCGGCGAAGGTCTCACCTTTGCGCAGGTGGACCAGCACCATCAGCGCCTGCATGCCCGGCGACAGCGCCCGGTCCTTGCCATCCAGGCGCGCACGGTGCCGCCGGAGGACTCCGGTCACGTACTTCAGGGTCGAACGCGACAACGGCAGCGAAGCACGGTACAACAACATGCGAAGCCCCTGGTGGTCTGGCGTGGATTGTGGTGATCAACCCGACTACCCGGGGTTTTGTTGTTGCCGGGAG
>NZ_JBIMPP010000173.1:0-819 GCF_043906805.1 Actinomadura sp. SCN-SB
GCGGGGTACACGGCCGCGATCTATGCGGCTCGGGGTGAGTTGCGGCCGTTGGTGTTCGAGGGGTCGGTGACGGCCGGTGGGGCGTTGATGAACACCACGGATGTGGAGAATTTTCCGGGGTTTCCGGATGGGATCTTGGGTCCGGAGTTGATGGACAACCTGCGTAAGCAGGCGGAGCGGTTCGGTGCGGAGCTGGTGGCCGATGATGTGACGGGGGTGGATCTGCTCGCCGATCCGAAGGTGGTGCGGGTGGGTGAGCAGGTGTATCGGGCGCGGGCGGTGATCGTGGCGACCGGGTCGGGGTATCGGGAGCTGGGGTTGCCGGAGGAGAAGCGGTTGTCGGGTCGTGGGGTGTCGTGGTGTGCGACCTGTGATGGGTTCTTTTTCCGTGATCAGGACATCGCGGTGGTGGGTGGGGGTGACACCGCGATGGAGGAGGCGATCTTCTTGACCAAGTTCGCCCGTTCGGTGACGGTGGTGCATCGGCGTGATCGGTTGCGTGCGAGCAGGATCATGCAGGAGCGGGCGCTGGGGAACGAGAAGATCTCGTTCCGGTGGAACAGTGAGGTGGTGGGGATCGAGGGGTCGGATCGGGTGACGGGAGTGCGGTTGCGTGACACCCGGTCCGGTGAGGAGTCGGATCTGGCGATCACGGGGTTGTTCATCGCGATCGGGCATGATCCGCGTAGTGAGTTGTTCGCGGGGCAGTTGGAGACCGATGCCGATGGTTATCTGAAGGTGCGGGCTCCGACGACGCGGACGAATGTGCCGGGGGTGTTCGCTTGTGGTGATGTGGTGGATCACATCTATCGGCAGGCG
>NZ_JBIMPP010000174.1:0-799 GCF_043906805.1 Actinomadura sp. SCN-SB
TGAGGGGCCACGCGTTTTCCGGACAGCTTCTTGGCTGGTGATCTGCGGGCAGATCTACGCTGCTTGCTGTCGGTTCAGGTACTCGGTATGGACCTCAAGTGGTGTCCGGTACCCGTTCGCGGAATGAAGCCTGCGTCGATTGTAGAAGCCTTCGATGTACTGCACAACCGCGCGCCGGGCTTTGGCTCGTGTGGCAAACACCATACGGTTGAGCCACTCGTTCTTCAACGCGCCGAAGAACGACTCGGCCATTGCATTATCCCAGCACACGCCTGTCCTGCCGACCGAGCGCCGCATCTTGTGCCTCTTGCCCAGATGCCGGCCGAACTCGTCGCTGGTGTAGTTCGACCCGCGATCGCTATGAAAGATGCAGCCTTCCTCAATGTGGATACTCCCGGCCGCAGAATCCAGGGCGGCGGTGATGAGTGAGGTTTTGAAGTGGTCGGCCATCGCCCATCCGACCACCATCTTCGAATGACAGTCGATAACGGTCGCCAGATACAGGAACCCTTCCCAGGTGGGGATGTAGGTGATGTCCCCGACCAGCTTGGTCCCAGGCCGCGTCGCGGTGAAGTCCCGGTCGACCAGGTCGGGGAGGCCGCCCGGATCGCCGGCCAGGGTGGTGACCGGCCGCCACGGCCGCGGCTGCACCGGCCGGAGCCCAAGCTCGCGCATCAGCTGCCGCACCAACTCCAGCGAGGCGTCCTCGCCCGAGCGGGCCAGCACCGCATGGACGCGCCGATACCCATAAGTCTCGTGGTTGGCGGCGAATACTGCCTCGATCATCGCCTTGAGTCGC
>NZ_JBIMPP010000175.1:0-797 GCF_043906805.1 Actinomadura sp. SCN-SB
CCTGGAGGACGCTCTGACGGCTTGTAGGCACACGGTTTCAGGTACTCTTTCACAACCCCTCACCGGGGCACTTTTCACCTTTCCCTCACGGTACTGGTCCGCTATCGGTCATCAGGAAGTATTCAGCCTTACCACGTGGTCGTGGCAGATTCACACGGGATTCCACGGGCCCCGTGCTACTCGGGAACACACCCAGAAGCCACTCAAGTTTCGCCTACCGGACTCTCACCGTCTACGGTCGGCCATCCCAAGCCGTTCGACTACCCAAGCGGTTTATAACTTCTCGCTGGACCGGCAGATCCAGCCAGGCGGCCCCACAACCCCGCACACGCAACGCCCGCCGGCTATCACACGCGCACGGTTTAGGCTCCTCCGCTTTCGCTCACCACTACTCACGGAATCACAATTGTTTTCTCTTCCTACGGGTACTGAGATGTTTCACTTCCCCGCGTTCCCACCAACCGCCCTATACATTCAGACGGCGGCGACACCCCATGACGGGTGCCAGGTTCCCCCATTCGGAAATCCCCGGATCACAGTCTGGTTGCCGACTCCCCGAGGCATATCGCAGGCTCCCACGTCCTTCATCGGCTCCTGATGCCAAGGCATCCACCGTATGCCCTCAAAAACTTGAACACACGAAACGATCAACAAATCGCACAGAAACAAAAACCCCACCCTCATACAAGAGCAAGATCCTCGTCTCCAGAGATGCTCGCGTCCACTGTGCAGTTCTCAAACAACAACCGAGACCACCAGACCAGCCACACACAACATGCGCCGCATCCGGCCCCGCG
>NZ_JBIMPP010000176.1:0-794 GCF_043906805.1 Actinomadura sp. SCN-SB
GGCCGCCTCGTCGGGGTCGGCTGCTTGCGCGGCGAGGGCGTCGATGGTCGATTGGATACGGCCCGGGGCGAACGCGGTGGCCAGCCATTGGTCGATGGCGGGGAGGACGTCGGCCTCCCGCAGGTAGACAATCTTGGGGTGGTCGATCTGGTTGGCCAGGGCGTACTCCTGGGCGTAGCGGCACCGGTAGTAGAGCTGGCGTCGAAACGAACCCGGCCAAGTGCAGGTGCTCGAACAGCCTTCGCTGCTACCGAAAGCAGTGGAGCTCCTGGACGCGGAGGGCTTTGATGAGCGCGTTCTGGCGGCGCAGTGCCGGGCACCCATCGAGCTGTTCCGCGCCGTAACGAGCCGCACGCCATCGTCAGACACCGATAGGAGCCCCTGCCTGGCCGACACCACGCCGAACCGGAGAGTCATCTCCCTGCTGGCTCGCCCAACCAAACTCGGCCCGGCAGGCTGACTCTCAGGGCGACGAAGTACGGAAGGGTCAGCGCGCCTATTGGGACCGGTTCAGCGACCGCAACGTGGCGCCGCATCCCAACACCGGCACGGGTTGGGCGATGGCGTCACCACACCCGTTGTTGTACGGCCGGTGGTGCGGCCAAGTACAGGTGTGGCGGGCCGGAGGGTTGGCGACCCGCCACCACCCGGGGTACTCGGCTCGGCAGGTGCGCCAGTGCGCGCGCGTTTTGCGGCGACGCGCCTACGCTTCCAGCGTCCGCCGCTCATCATCGGTCAACACCACGGGCTCAGGCTTGGGACTCGGCACAACCCCACGATACCGACTGCAACAT
>NZ_JBIMPP010000177.1:0-791 GCF_043906805.1 Actinomadura sp. SCN-SB
TTACCTGGCCGCCAACCCCGACCGGAGGGTCGTCATCGGGCGGGAGCGGCTGCGGCAGTTCCTGCACAAGCACGAGGTCACGTTCCAGCGGACCAAGACCTGGAAGGAGTCCAACGACCCGGCCCGGGAGGCGAAGTTAGCCCGGATCGAGCACGTCACCACGAGTTTTCCCGGTCGGGTGTTCGCCTTCGATGAGTTCGGGCCGCTGACGATCCGCCCGCACCCCGGCGCGGGCTGGGCACCCCGACGTCACCCGGAACGGCAGCCGGCGAATTATCACAAGCTGCATGGGGTCCGGCAGTTCCACGGCTGCTACTCGGTCGGTGATGACACCTTGTGGGGCGTCGTCCGCGAGAAGAAGTCCGCCGCGAACACCCTGGCCGCGCTCAAGTCCATCCGCGCAGCGCGTCCGGACGGCGCACCGATCTACATCATCTTGGACAATCTGTCCGCCCACCGCGGCGAAAAGATCCGCACCTGGGCGCACCGGAACAGGGTCGAGTTGTGCTTCACCCCGACCTACTCCTCCTGGGCCAACCCGATCGAGGCGCACTTCGGACCGCTGCGGACCTTCGTCGTCAACGGATCGAACCACCCCAACCACACGGTGGCCACCCGCGCCCTGCACAAGTATCTGCGCTGGCGCAACGCCAACGCCCGCCACCCCGACATCCTCGCCGCCCAACGACGCGAACGCGCCCGCATCCGCAGCGAGCGCCAACACCGCTGGGGACGACCACGCCGACCCAAAGCCGCGTGATCAAACCCGGCCAACGTTCATGGACAGAGCA
>NZ_JBIMPP010000178.1:0-754 GCF_043906805.1 Actinomadura sp. SCN-SB
GCGCGGCGCCCGCCCACAGCTCCCCGCAACGCTGTGGACGGCCCGCACCCGCCCCCACCCCACGGGGCCGGGGCACCCGCACCCACGCCCGCCCGATCACTCGTCCTTGCGCAGCAACACCACACGCGGACACCTCAGCACGTCAACGAGCTTCACCATCATCGCGGGCGTGACATTGCGCGTACCGCGTTCGATCTCGCTGATCAGACTGAACGCCACACCGCACGCTTCGGCGACCTGAGCCTGAGTCAACCCCGCCTGTTCACGCGCCCACCGCACAGCCTCAGGATCATGACGCAGCGGCCCCCGTGGCCTTCGCCTCGACGCCGGACCCGCCATGCTCAGACTCCCTCCTGATCTTTGCTCATCCGGCTTCCACGGGCACGGACCGGCCGCCGCCCCCAAACAGCGAGGTAGCCCGACCATCCCCGGTGCGCTTCGTAGTAGGCCCAGGAGTCTCCCGCAGCGGCCCGCACATTTGACCACGATCCCGACCCCGCCCGACTCGCCCGCGCCGTAGATCCACAGCAGCGGCACCGAAACTCGCAAGTCCTCCAGCCGGTACGGCGTGAAACACCGCCAGCCCCGCTGCTCCACCGTCAGGGCCAGCAGATCCAGGTACCGCACTGCCGTGGCGCGCCCCAAGCGGGTACACCACCCCAAGATCGACCAAGCCGCCTAAAGAGCGCACTTCGCCCATACGATCTTCCCGCCTTCCATCGTCGCTCGTGTACCCCACTGGTGAACGAGCTGC
>NZ_JBIMPP010000179.1:0-731 GCF_043906805.1 Actinomadura sp. SCN-SB
GAGTCGGCGGTGTTGCCCTCGACGGTGCTGACGGTGCCGTCGCCGTTGTCCTTGACGACCAGGCCGACGTGTTCGATGGAGCCGATGTTCTTGGCGCCGTCGAAGTTGAAGAACACCACGGCGCCGGGGCGGGCCTTGGTGCCCCACCGGTCGTGGTCCTTGAACCACTGGGCGTGGGAGACGGTGTAGGCGTCGCCGCCCATGCCGCGGGCGCCGGCCTTGTCGCCGACCCAGGTGACGAACATGTCGCACCAGGAGGCGCCGTTGTAGTCGCCGACCTTGCCGCCGTCGCGTTCGGCGGTGCGCTTGGCGTGGTCGCTGTTGATGTACCAGCGGTGGAACTTGGTGTTGCCGTCGGCGCCCTCGGTGATCCCGACCTGCTTCTCGGCCAGCTTGATCACATCATGCGCCGTCGCCCCGGTCTTGTCCTGGGATCCCTTGCCGGGCTGGTGGCCGGCGAAGGTCTTGCCGGTCTGGCCGGGCTTGGCCTGCTCGGCCAGGTCCTTGACGGTGTCCTGGCCGCGCTGCGGGTCCTTCAGGTCCTTCAGGTCCTTCAGGTCGTTGAGGGGGGCCTGGTGCCCGGCGGTGGTGCCGGCGGTGGTGCCGGTGGGCTGGGTGGCGATGGCGGCGGTGGTGGTGGCCTGCTGGGGGGTGGTGTCGGCCAGTGCGGTGGCGGCCGAGCCGAAGGTCATCGCGCCCAGGGTGGCCGCGCCCAGCGCGCCGGCGGCGGC
>NZ_JBIMPP010000180.1:0-725 GCF_043906805.1 Actinomadura sp. SCN-SB
TTGAGGTAGTCGCGACTGTGTTTGTTGCAAGCACGAGCTGCACTCCTCGCCTGGCGGCTCGCTTCGCGATCAGGGGCTCGCTTGCGCTCGCCCCTGCCTTCGGACGCCGGGGCCTGGCGTGAAGGGCGGGGTTCCGCTCTCCGGCTGTCGCCTGGTGGGGTGGTGCTGCGGCCTCGTATCCTGGAAACGTGCCACGTTATGACTACCGCTGCCGCGCGTGCGGATCGACCTTCGAGGTGTCGCGTCCGATGAGCGAGGCGTCCGCGCCCGCCACTTGCCCCGGCGGCCATGACGACACCGTCAAGCTTCTGTCCACGGTCGCCGTCACCGGAACGTCCCGCGGCGGCGCCCCCGCGCCCCCAGCCGCCGCCGGCGGCGGTTGTTGCGGTGGAGGCTGCTGCTCCTGACCCGCCGCACCCATCCGTCGAGCGGGGTGTGTGCACGCGCTCGACGACGCCCACCTTGCCGTTCGCCTGTAGGCGCCCGGCGTGGTGTAGGCGCTCAAGTACCTCCTGACCGACGGTTGCGGACCCGGCCCCCACTCACATGAGGGCTATCACTGGCCGTACGTGCTGGGCGACAAAGCCTTCGTCCTCAATGGCTCGCATTGCATAACCTGACAGCCAGCCTCAGCCCGTCACCCAGCCCCGAGCGGCGCCCAGGCGTTGCGATCGCGTCCGGAGGCAGGTCCGAGCCTGCGAGGACCTGATCGCGCAGCGAGCCCC
>NZ_JBIMPP010000181.1:0-702 GCF_043906805.1 Actinomadura sp. SCN-SB
CGGCTGATCGCGCCGCCGACGTTCCACTACACGATGGGCGAGAACGCCGCGCCCGAACCGGATGCGGAGACCAAGGCCCTTCTCAAGGGCGACCCGTTCGCCGGGCTGGGCTCCTACCAGGCCGTGATGGAGTTCGAGTGGTGGCGCCCGCTGGGGCTGGGGGACCGCTGCCGGGTGCTCCAGGCCCAGGTCGGCGTCCAGCCGAAGCCGTCCAAGTTCGGTAAGCGGACCGTCCACGTCACCAACGACTACCTCTACGCCAACGGCGCCGGGGACCTGCACGCCGTCCGGCGCGGCACGTGGATCAACGCCGAACGGCACACGTCCAAGAAGCTCGCCAAGGAGAAGCTCGACCAGCGGCCGTACACCCCGGAGGAGCTCGCCGAGATCGACGCGGCCTACGCGGCGGAGTCCCGGCGCGGCGCCGAGCCCCGCTTCTGGGAGGACGTGCGGATCGGCGAGGAACTCCAGCCCCGCGTCAAGGGACCCCTGACCACGACCGACGTGGTCGTGTGGCACCTGGGCTGGGGCATGCAGCTCACGCCGCCCGGATCGTTCCGCCTGGCCCACCGGATCCGCCGCAAGGCCCCCGGCCTCTACCCGCCCAACCACCTGAACATCCCCGACACCGTGCAGCGCCTGCACTGGGAACCGCAGCGCGCGCAGGAACTCGGCCTGCCGAACTCCTACGACTACGGCGGC
>NZ_JBIMPP010000182.1:0-702 GCF_043906805.1 Actinomadura sp. SCN-SB
GAGCTGATCGCGCCGCCCACCTTTCTCTACACGATGGGGGAGGACGCCGCGCCCAAGCCCGATCCCGAGACCAAGGCGCTGCTGAAGGGCGATCCGTTCGCTGGCCTGGGCTCCTACCAGGCGGTGATGGAGTTCGAGTGGTGGCGCCCGCTGGAGCTGGGCGACCGCTGCCGGATGCTCCAGGCCCAGGTGGGCGTCCAGCCGAAGCCCAGCAGCTTCGGTAAGCGCACCGTCCACATCACGCACGACTTCCTCTACACCAACGGCGCGGGCGACCTGCACGCGGTGCGGCGCGGTACGTGGATCAACGCCGAGCGGCACACGTCCAAGAAGGTCGCCAAGGAGAAGCTCGTCCAGGAGCCCTACACCCCCGAGCAGCTCGCCGAGATCGACGCGGCCTATGCGGCGGAGTCACGGCGTGGCGCCGAGCCCCGCTACTGGGAGGACGTGCAGGTAGGCGACGAGCTGCAACCCCGCGTGAAGGGGCCGCTCACCACGACCGACGTGGTCGTGTGGCATCTGGGCTGGGGCATGCAGCTCACCCCGCCCGGCTCGTTCCGCCTGGCGCACCGGATCCGCCGGAAGGCGCCCGGCCTGTACCCGCCCAACGACCTGAACATCCCCGACACCGTGCAGCGCCTGCATTGGGAACCCCAGCGCGCCCAGGAACTCGGCCTGCCCAACTCCTACGACTACGGCGGT
>NZ_JBIMPP010000183.1:0-689 GCF_043906805.1 Actinomadura sp. SCN-SB
AAGACAGCCGAGCGACAGAGATAGCGATGAGGGTTCCTTGGGGCGGATGGCTGTCACGCTGGTGAGGGCGCCTTCAGGCGTGGAAATGCTCTGGAGTCCTGCTTCTCAAATCCGTCCCTCGCCGGGATGGCATCGCCTCGCGCTATGCGATTCGCTGGTCAACGTGGCGCTGCCCGCCAGCCGTCGTCGGCTCGAGGTGTCGGGGTTCTGAGGAATTGACTGTCAATTCCGGTTGAATACCGTCCCCGTGAATCGCTTTGGCATGAGTGGATCTGCAGGAACGTTCACGGGGATCGATGAGTTCAAGGAGACCTGGCAGGGTTCGGGCGGCGTGGGGGGCGGTGTACTGACTCGGTTGCCTCAGAAAGTACGAGCGGCAAGTCCGGCGGCGCAGAGCCGGTTGGGTAGGGGTGATCGCGGCAGCCGCCATCTGCACCTGGTGACGCAGGTGCTAGACGGGGAGATCGCGCTCGCCAGCCGTGGCGAGCAGGCCCAGGAGGTGGATACGGACCGGGTGAGCGACGTCCTTGAGACGGTTGGCCAGCGACTTGGCTCGTTGACGGTCGAGCGGGGCGCCGCTGGGCGCGGCTGCACACCACCCGACGCGGTACCTATGGACATGCCGAGAACGGACGTGAGCATGGCGGGGTGAGGTCGGGCAAGAAGTTTGCTGACGGGCTCAAAGCGTG
>NZ_JBIMPP010000184.1:0-662 GCF_043906805.1 Actinomadura sp. SCN-SB
GTGACTGGTCAGCAGGTCCCGATCGTGTGTCCGATTTGATCTTGGTTGCCTGACTGTCGATCATGGTGGGGTGCCCGCCGCCCACAAGCCTTCTTATGACGAGCTGGCGGCGTTGGTGGTGGTGTTGAGCGAGAAGCTGGCGGCGGCCGAGGCCGAGATCGCCGAGCTGCGGGCGCAGCTGGGGAAGAACAGCCGGAATTCCTCCAAGCCTCCCTCGTCGGACGGGCTGGTCAAGCCGCCGCCCAAGTCGTTGCGGGGCCGCAGTGGCAGGCGTCCGGGTGGTCAGGCCGGTCATCGCGGTCAGACGTTGTGCCAGGTCGCTGAGCCTGATCGGACTGAGCGGCACGAGCCGGGCTGCTGCCGGAGCTGCGGCGCCGGCCTTGCCGGTGCGCCTGAGACGGGCCTGGAACGGCGGCAGGTGTTCGACATCCCGCCGATCACGGTTGCCGTGACCGAGCATCAGCTCATCAAGCGGCGGTGCGGATGCGGCGCGGTGACCACGGCGGATGCCCCGGGCGGGGTGGAGGCGCCGGTGCAGTACGGTCCGAACGTCGCGGCGATCGTCGTCTATCTGTATGTGGGGCAGTTCCTGTCCAAGGACCGCACCGCGCGTGCGTTGGCCGAGTTGTTCGGCACGCCGATCTCTGCGGGCACGGTCGGGG
>NZ_JBIMPP010000185.1:0-648 GCF_043906805.1 Actinomadura sp. SCN-SB
CGGCGGCCAGGGCGCCGACGATGCCCCAGATCTGGGCGGCCCGCAGGTCATGCACCGAGCCGGGCAACGCACCGGACACCCACAGGATCGTCCCGTCGGGTGCGGCGATGACCTGCAGGTTCATCCCGTGTTTCTTGTGTTTGCCGGAGTAGAAGGGCCGGTCGGCCCGCACCCGGTCGATAGGGATGAGCGTCCCGTCCAGCACCACGTACGGCACCGCGTCCTTCCTGGCTTTGCGCAGTGCCGTTCCGAGCTTGGGCGAGCGGGCCGACAGAAGTTTCACCGCCTCGTTCACGTACCGCCACGCGGTCGTGGTGCTAACGCTGAAACCGGCTCCGAGCTGCGCGAACGTGTGTGCGTTCTTCAGATGGGCCAGCGTCATCAACGCTTGTTGCCCGGTGGTGAGCGCACGGTTCTTACTGCCGATCTGCTTGCGGTGCCGGCGCAGCACCCCGCTCAGGTAGGTCAGGGTCGAACGCGACAACGGCAGCGAAGAACGATAGAAAAACATGCGGAACCTCTGGCCAGGACGTGCGGTTGTGGAAGATCACTCGTCCTACCAGGGGTTTCTTCACATCCCGGGGCCGCCACACCGCCCGCGATCATGCTGTGATCAGCGCGCCGCCCAACGCTGGTGGAAAAGGCTCA
>NZ_JBIMPP010000186.1:0-633 GCF_043906805.1 Actinomadura sp. SCN-SB
GGCGCCAGTGCCACGGCTTCGGCGGTGTGCTTGAGCCCCGCTACATTGTCGGCGCGGAATCACTTGACCAGTGAGCTATTACGCACTCTTTCAAGGATGGCTGCTTCTAAGCCAACCTCCTGGTTGTCACGGCAACTCCACATCCTTTCCCACTTAGCACACGCTTAGGGGCCTTAACCGGCGATCTGGGCTGTTTCCCTCTCGACTACGAAGCTTATCCCCCGCAGTCTCACTGCCACGCTCTCACTTACCGGCATTCGGAGTTTGGCTGACGTCAGTAACCTTGTCGGGCCCATCGGCCATCCAGTAGCTCTACCTCCGGCAAGAAACACGCAACGCTGCACCTAAATGCATTTCGGGGAGAACCAGCTATCACGGAGTTTGATTGGCCTTTCACCCCTAACCACAGGTCATCCCCCAGGTTTTCAACCCTGGTGGGTTCGGGCCTCCACACCGTCTTACCGGCGCTTCACCCTGCCCATGGCTAGATCACCCCGCTTCGGGTCTACAGCATGCGACTCAAACGCCCTCTTCAGACTCGCTTTCGCTACGGCTACCCGCCACCGGTTAACCTCGCCACACACCATAACTCGCAGGCTCATTCTTCAAAAGGCACGCCATCACGAACCAGAA
>NZ_JBIMPP010000187.1:0-607 GCF_043906805.1 Actinomadura sp. SCN-SB
CGGGGTCGTTGGACTCCTTCCAGGTACGGGTGCGCTGGAAGGAGATACCCCGCTCGCGCAGGATCTGCCGGAGCCGTTCGCGGCCGATGCGCACCTGGCGGACGGTGTTGTCGCCGAGGTAGTCGGCGAGCTTGCGCAGGCTCCAGTGCGTGAACGGGCGCCCGAGCTTGGCCGGGCGCGTAGTGGCCGTCGCGACGATGTAGTCCTCATCGTCGCTGGTGATCTGGCGGGGACGGCCTCCCGCCCAGTTAGGGTCCAGACAGGCCAGCCCCCGCTGGTTGAACGCGTGGATCACATCGCGGACGGTGTCCTCGTCCGCGGCCACCAGCCGGGCGATCGCCGGGACCGTCGTCCCCGACGCCGACGCCATGATGATCACCGCCCGGCGCACCCGGATCGACTCGTGCTTGCCCCGCCGCACGATCTGCTGCAGCTTGCGGCCTTCCTGCTCGGTCAGCCGCCGTGCCCGCACCGGCTCAGCCACCCGCACCACCCTCTAGGAAAAACGATCTCGTCGCCCTTGAGAGTGGGCCCCACCGGCCTCGGTATCGCGGACATCGACCGGCGTGTCACCAGACCCGGTGAACGTTCGTGGTCACCGCACTAG
>NZ_JBIMPP010000188.1:0-607 GCF_043906805.1 Actinomadura sp. SCN-SB
GCTTGCGGCGATCGCTGCATCGCTCCGACTCGCCTAGAGGCTCGCTCCGCGATCAGGGTCTCGCTGGCGCTCGCCCCTGCCTCCGGTCGCGATCGCAACGCTTGAGCGCCGTCCGGGGCTGGCCCGATGGGCTGAGGTCGTTGCGAGAGGTGTTCATTGCAGCTGCGAGCTGCGCTTCTCACCTGGTGGGTTGGCGCTTGTCGCCCCCTGCGTGTGATCGATGTGTCGCTTCGGCTCGCCTTCGCAGCGAAGCCGGAGAAGGACGGTGTTTGGCCGCGGCTGCGCCCGTTGCGCTTCTCGTGCTCTCTGGCCGCCGGGCCACGCGCAGATCGGCGTGCATCGCCACCGGTTGTAGGGTCTGCTGGATCGCGCGGTGATCGAGCGCGGCCTAGTCGGCTTTGAGCAGGCTGTGACCGCCCATTTCGCCGAACCTCACGGGTACGCGCGGACATCATGTGGGCACGGATGGCGTCCAGTAATGCTGTGGGGACGTTGGGCTTGTTATGGCGTGTTCGGAGCCGATCGCGGAGCGAGCATCGAGGCGAGTGGGCGCGATGCGACGAGCGCGGCTGCCACAAGACCTTTCGCGACCGCCTCAGCCCGTTGG
>NZ_JBIMPP010000189.1:0-569 GCF_043906805.1 Actinomadura sp. SCN-SB
CTGCAGACCATCGGTGCGACGACCCTGGACGAGTACCGCAAGCACCTGGAGAAGGACGCCGCCCTGGAGCGGCGGTTCCAGCCGATCCAGGTGGCCGAGCCGTCGCTGTCGCACACCATCGAGATCCTCAAGGGGCTGCGCGACCGGTACGAGGCGCACCACCGCGTGTCCATCACCGACAGCGCCCTGGTGGCGGCCGCCCAGCTGGCGGACCGTTACATCAGCGACCGGTTCCTGCCGGACAAGGCGATCGACCTGATCGACGAGGCCGGTTCGCGGATGCGGATCCGCCGCATGACCGCGCCGCCGGACCTGCGCGAGTACGACGAGAAGATCGCCGACGTGCGCCGCGAGAAGGAGTCCGCGATCGACGCGCAGGACTTCGAGAAGGCCGCCGCGCTGCGCGACTCCGAGAAGCAGCTGCTGGGCCAGAAGGCGCAGCGGGAGAAGGAGTGGAAGGCCGGCGACATGGACGTCGTGGCCGAGGTGACCGAGGAATTGATCGCCGAGGTCCTGGCCACCGCCACCGGCATCCCGGTCTTCAAGCTCACCGAGGAGGAGAGCGCGCG
>NZ_JBIMPP010000190.1:0-569 GCF_043906805.1 Actinomadura sp. SCN-SB
GGTGGCGCCCTCTCCGCCTAAGCCTCGCCTGTTCTCCTGGGATGTGCCCGACCGGCGAACGGGCGGGGTGACAGATGATCTGGACCGCGCGCATCAGCACGTCATGGACGCGTTGTGGGAGTCGGATCCCGGCACCGAGGGCCAGGTACGCCGCGTCACGCTCGCCACTACCGCTCCGTCCACATACACCGACTGCGGCATGGTGGCCCACGCGCGGCGGCTGCTGCGCGATGTGGTGTGGGACCCGGCATGACCACCGCCAAAGCCCCAGAGGCGGCCGGGGTCGGCCTTCGACAATGACTCACGTCTGATGCTCGCTACCTGCGCGCCTGAGATCCCGACGCTGGTTCTTCATCCCACGGACCGCGCTCCTGCGCTGGCTCGGAGGTTTGTTGGTGAGCGGTTCCGTGAGTGGGGGCATCAGGATGACTACGTCGGCCGTGTGGTGGTCACTGAGCTGGTGACCAACGCCTACCGGCATGGGGCGGGGTTCATCGTGGTGCGGGTGTTCCGGGACGAGCGCGATGGTCTGGCGGTGATCGAGGTCTGGGATCACGGGCCGGGACTGC
>NZ_JBIMPP010000191.1:0-562 GCF_043906805.1 Actinomadura sp. SCN-SB
CTGTTCGGCACACCGGACTGGCACCGCGACAGGCTCGCCCGGCTCACCGGGATCGCCGAAGGAGGGGCCGATGGCCACTGACATGGCCACTGACGCAGGGTCCGATGACCGCGCGTTCCGTGAGTCCGTGCGCGCGTTCCTGAAGGAGCACGCGCCCGGGAAGCCGCCCAAGGGCGCGGCCGAGCGGCTGGCCTTCGCCAAGGCGTGGGCCGCCACCAAGTTCGACCACGGGTTCGCCGGGCCGTCCTGGCCCCGCGAGTACGGCGGCATGGACCTGCCGTTCAGGCGGCAGGTCATCTACCACGAGGAGATGTCCAGGGTGCGGGCCCCCGGGCATCCCGGGACGGGCTGGGACATGGTCGGGCCCACGATCATCAGGCACGGCACGCCCGAGCAGAAGGCCAGGTACCTGCGTCCCACGCTGCGCGCCGACATCCTCTGGGCGCAGGGATTCTCCGAGCCGGAGGCCGGCTCGGACCTGCCCGGCCTGCGCACCACCGCGCGGCGCGAGGGCGACCACTACGTGGTGACCGGGCAGAAGGTGTGGAACACCAACGCGGAC
>NZ_JBIMPP010000192.1:0-550 GCF_043906805.1 Actinomadura sp. SCN-SB
CTCGGCGTTGGTGTTCCACACCTTCTGACCGGTCACCACGTAGTGGTCGCCCTCGCGGCGTGCCGTGGTGCGCAGGCTCGGCAGGTCGGAGCCGGCCTCCGGTTCGGAGAAGCCCTGTGCCCAGACGATGTCGGCGCGCAGCGTCGCGCGCAGGTACTTGCTCTTCTGTTCGGGGGTGCCGTGCGTGATGATCGTCGGCCCGACCATGTCCCAGCCGGTCCCGGGATGTCCGGGCGCCCGCACCCTGGCCATCTCCTCGTTGTAGATGACCTGCTGCGGGAACGGCAGGTCCATGCCGCCGTACTCGCGGGGCCAGGACGGCCCGGCGAACCCGTGGTCGACCTTGGTGGCGGCCCAGGCCTTGGCGAAGGCCAGCCGTTCGGCCGCGCCCTTGGGCGGCTTCCCTGGCGCGTGCTCCTTCAGGAACGCACGCAGAGAATCGCGGAACTCGGCGTCACTGGCCATCGGGGCCTCCCTCGGTGTTCCCGGCGAGCGTGATCCCGGTGAGCCGGGCGAGCCGCTCGCGGTGCCAGTCCGGCGTGCCGAACAT
>NZ_JBIMPP010000193.1:0-548 GCF_043906805.1 Actinomadura sp. SCN-SB
CCCTGCTCGTCGTTGGCGCGGGAGAAGCCCAGCGACTGGCCCTTGGAGATGTCCCGGGTCCCCAGGTTGGTGGTCATGATGATCACGGTGTTCTTGAAGTCGACCACCCGGCCCTGGGCATCGGTCAGCCGGCCGTCCTCCAGGATCTGCAACAGGCTGTTGAAGATGTCCTGGTGCGCCTTCTCGATCTCATCGAACAGCACCACCGAGAACGGCTTGCGCCGCACCTTCTCGGTCAGCTGACCGCCCTCCTCGTACCCGACATAGCCGGGCGGGGAACCGAACAGCCGCGAGACGGTGTGCTTCTCCATGAACTCCGACATGTCCAGCTGGATCAGCGCGTCCTCGTCCCCGAACAGGAACTCCGCCAGCGTCTTGGACAGCTCGGTCTTCCCCACACCCGACGGCCCGGCGAAGATGAACGAACCACCCGGACGCTTGGGGTCCTTCAGGCCCGCGCGGGTACGCCGGATCGACTGGGAGAGGGCCTTGATGGCGTCCTCCTGGCCGATCACGCGCTTGTGCAGCTCGTCCTCCATGCGCAGCAG
>NZ_JBIMPP010000194.1:0-540 GCF_043906805.1 Actinomadura sp. SCN-SB
TGTGACGGACAAGCGGCACGTCCGCCGTGACGTGGCCGACTATTTCGCCACCAAGGCCGAGGGCGTCGGCGGCAGGAAGGCGGTGGCCTGGCGGCTGGTGGACGAGGTCGTGCCGCGCACCTCGTGGGACGCGACCGTCGCCGAGCGCGCGAAGGAGTTCGCCGCCCGGTCGAACCGGCCGGCCGATGCCAAGGGCATCGAGCTGACGCCGCTGGGCAAGACCCGTACCGACAGCGAGATCTCCTACCGGTACGTGACGGCGAGCCTCGATCGTGAGCGGGGCGTCGTGGAGATCACCGTCCATGGCCCGGAAGCGGACGCGCCCGCCGACGTGGCCGCCGTCCATGCCCAGGGGGCGGAGTTCTGGACGCTCGCGATGACCCGCGAGCTGGACGACCTGATCCTGGACCTGCGCACCAACGAGACCGAGCTGGGCACCTGGGTGTTCCGCACCAAGGGCGACGCCTCCCGCGTGCTGGCCCATGACGCCCTGCTGCTGGACAACGCCGATGACTGGCTGGCCAACGAGATCGTCCTGTA
>NZ_JBIMPP010000195.1:0-540 GCF_043906805.1 Actinomadura sp. SCN-SB
AAAAGGACGATCTCGTTCGCCAGCCAGTCGCCGGCGTTGTCGAGCAGCAGCCGGTCGTAGGCGAGCACCCGCTGCGCGTCCCCGGACGTGCGGAACACCCAGGTGCCCAGCTCGGTCTCGTTGGTGCGCAGGTCCAGGATCAGGTCGTCCAGTTCACGGGTGACCGCGAGCGTCCAGAAGTCCGCGCCCTGCCGGTGGATCCCTTCGGCGCCGGCGGGCGGATCGGTCTCGGGTCCGTGGACGGTGATCTCCGCGGTGCGGGCGGTCCGGTCGAGCCGCGCCGACACGTGCCTGTAGGTGATCTCGGTGGCGGTGCGGTCCTTCTCCAGCGGCGTCAGCGTGATCCCGCGCGCGCCCTCGGGACGGGACGAGCGCGCGGCCAGCTCCGCGGCGCGCTCGGCGACCCGTTCCTCCCACGAGGTACGCGGCACGACCTCGTCCACCAGCCGCCAGGCCACGGCCTTCCTGCCGCCGACGCCCTCGGCCTTGGTGGCGAAATAGTCGGCCAGGTCACGGCGGACGTGCCGCTTGTCCGTCACG
>NZ_JBIMPP010000196.1:0-513 GCF_043906805.1 Actinomadura sp. SCN-SB
ACACCGAGCAACACCAACGGCGGGGAAGTATCTGGCCGCCGTTGGGGACATCTTCGTGGCCGCCAGCGGGGAGAACTCAAGGCCGCCTACGGGGAGATCCAAATGGCCGTTGACAGACTCCGGCGCCGATTTCGAGGGCCGGAATGGGCCGTGAAGGCATCCACCGCAAGATCCTAATGGTCGGAAAATCAGTTCCCCGATCACTATCTCAAGGATGAAAGGAGATCTCGACTATGACCAGAAAGTTCGACGCCGAGCGACTGTTGACGCCAGCGGAGGTGGCCGCGATGTTTCGCGTTGACCCTAAGACCGTTACCCGGTGGGCCCAGGCCGGGAAGCTGACCTCGATCCGCACCCTCGGCGGGCACCGCCGCTACCGGGAAGCCGAAGTCCGCGCCCTCCTCAGCGGCAAGACCACCGGAAACGATCCCGGCGACGCCACCCGCTGATGGATCCCCTGCGGCCATCTCGGCGGCACCCCGGCATGCTCGACGGCACCGCCCCGGGTGGCAC
>NZ_JBIMPP010000197.1:0-512 GCF_043906805.1 Actinomadura sp. SCN-SB
CTAGATCGTTGATGGGAAATTGCTGAATCGGGTGCGGGCACGGCGAAGGGCGCCCATGGTCGGTTTGTGAAGACTGACTTGGACGCCCTTCTGACCGCACTCTACGTTCATCTGGACGATCACGTCCTGCCTTCGCGGCAACGACGGCGGCGGGGTCGTGCCCGGCTGCTGACCGATGCCGAGCTGGTCTGTGTCGCCGTGGCCCAGGTCCTGCTGGGATGTGATGCCGAGCGCCGGTGGCTGCGTCTGGCGCCGGCCCGGATCGGGCATCTGTTCCCGCGTCTTCCCTGTCAGTCCGAGTACAACCGGCATCTGCGCGATGCGGCCCCGTTGCTGCTGGTCGCGGCGGCGTGGCTGGTGCGCGCGATGCCGTCCTGGCATGAGCGGCTGCGGTTGATGGACGGCACTCCGGTGCGCTGCGGCGCCTCGCGCACCACCGTGCAGCGCTCGGGTCTGGGCGAGATCGCCGGCTACGGCATGGACAAGTCCCACCACGCCTTCTACTGGGGCGC
>NZ_JBIMPP010000198.1:0-498 GCF_043906805.1 Actinomadura sp. SCN-SB
TGAGGTGCCACGGATCTTCCGGACAGGCCCCCAACTAGAGTTGAGGGAACCAGGAAGGAAGGCAGTTGGCGAGACAGAGGCGGCATTTCACCCAGGAGCACAAGGACGAGATCGTCCGCATGGTCCTGGATGGCCCGCGCCCCATCGCCCATGTAGCCCGTGAGGTCGGGATCCACGACACCACCTTGGGCAACTGGGTCAAGGCCTACCGCAGAAGGCACGGCGGGGACCCGTCCGCCACGTCGGCTGGCGAGCCGAAGAGCCCCCGGGAACGGGAACTCGAACGCGAGGTCCGCAAGCTCCGCGAAGAGAACGAGTTCTTGAAAAAAGCCGCGGCCTTCTTCGCGAAGGATCACCGGTGAGCGCGAAATACGAGTTCATCGACGCGGAGAAGGCCAACCATGCCGTCATCGACATGTGCGTCTGGCTGCGGGTGTCGCGGTCAGGGTTCTATGAGTGGCGGGGTCGGCCGTTGTCGGCGACCGCCGAACGCCGGGA
>NZ_JBIMPP010000199.1:0-477 GCF_043906805.1 Actinomadura sp. SCN-SB
CACTAGACATGCCTCCGCTCTACCCGCCTCGCCGCCGGATGGACCCGGCGGCCGGCGGCGTTGTCCCCGATGCCGGGCTTGACCTTGACACCGGCGTCAAGCTGTACGGTCACCGCGACAGGGAGGAACGATGCGGATCGGAGAGCTGGCCGAACGCGCCGGCGTCAGCACCCGTGCGCTCCGCTACTACGAGCAGCAGGGACTTCTGGTGGCGCGGCGTTCGAGCAACGGCTACCGCCAATACGACGAGTCCGACGTACGGCTCGTCCAGGAGATCCGCTCCCTCCTCCACGCGGGTTTCACCCTGAAGGACACCCGCCCCTTCGTGGACTGCCTGCGCGCCGGCCACGACAAGGGCGGCTCATGCCCCGAATCCGTGGCGGTCTACCGGCGCAAACTCGCCGAGATCGACACCGAGATCCGCACCCTGATCGGCCGCAGGGCCGAACTGGCCGACCAACTCGCGCACGCCTGCCC
>NZ_JBIMPP010000200.1:0-458 GCF_043906805.1 Actinomadura sp. SCN-SB
ACGGCGAGTTGGACGAGGCCACCGTGGTGGCGTTGGGTGAGCTGAGTGAGGCGCTGGAGACGGTGGAGCGGGCGCGCGGGCACCTGTACTCGTTCCATCAGCTCATCGGGCATGCGGACTTCACCCTGGGCGACGCGGCGGACGATCTCGCGAAGGCCGGTCACGGGGAGTGGGCCGCGGAGATCCACCGGGAGCTGGTCGGGCGGAACGTGCTGCCGGGGCGCTGGACCTACCAGGTGATCGAGGAGTTCGAGGACACCTACTACGAGGTGTTCCGCGCGCTCGAACGCCGTGTCCGCGACGACCTGGCGGGTGGGCGGCGTCATCTTTACGAGGCCCGCCTGAAGGAGCGGCGGCGCAGCAAAGGGAGACCTGGGCATGAGGCCGCTCCCGGGTAGACCTTCTGAGTGCGCGTGGATTTTGCGACCGAGGCGACGCCTGGGTCGGTGAACGAGGAC
>NZ_JBIMPP010000201.1:0-455 GCF_043906805.1 Actinomadura sp. SCN-SB
GTCCGTGGCCAACTCGTCCACAAGGAGCGGACCAAGACCGAGGACTCGGCCGGCGTCATGCCGCTTCCGGCGATCTGTGTCACCGCGCTCCGACTCAGGCAAAAGCGTCAGGAAGCCGAATGCGGTGCGCGCAAGGAGGCATGGAGGGGCAAGGGCCTGATATTCACCACCCGGACGGGCCGGCCGATCGAGCCGCGAAACGTCAACCGCAGCTTCGCCTACCGATGCGAGCGAGCGGGAGTCCGGTTCATTCGCGTGCACGACACCCGGCACACCTGCGGTCGCCTCCTGGCCGCTCTGGACGTCCACCCCCGGACGGCGATGCAGATCCTCCGACACAGCCAGATCAGCATCACAATGGAGGTTTACACCGAGGTACCGACTGAGGTCACCAGGGAGGCTCTGAAGAGGCTGGGGGCGAGCCTTGCTGGCCCTGGAGTTCAGGTCTCTGGGGA
>NZ_JBIMPP010000202.1:0-440 GCF_043906805.1 Actinomadura sp. SCN-SB
TACCGTCCCAACGCCTCCGGCGCCGAGGGCGCGCTGCGCAAGTACGGCACCGGGCAGCGCGCCGACTTCGACAAGAAGCGAGTCTGAGCATGACGATCACCGCGGACTACTCCGAAAAGATCCCGAACAACGTCGACCTGCACGAGGACCGGAGGTTGCAGCGGGCGCTGGAGTCCTGGCAGCCCAACTTCCTGTCCTGGTGGGACTCGATGGGCCCGTCCCTGCCCACCCAGGACGTCTACCTGCGCACCGCGGTCAACGTCGGCCGCGAAGGGTGGGCGCATTTCGCGCACGTGGCGATGCGCGACTACCGGTGGGGCATCTTCCTGGCCGAGCGCAACAAGGATCGGCGGATCGCCTTCGGCCAGCACAAGGGCGAACCGGTCTGGCAGAAGGTCCCCGGCGAGTACCGCGCGGACCTTCAGCGCCTGATCGTGATC
>NZ_JBIMPP010000203.1:0-438 GCF_043906805.1 Actinomadura sp. SCN-SB
AATCACGATCAGGCGTTGCAGATCGGCGCGGTACTCGCCGGGCACCTTCTGCCAGGCGGGCTCGCCCTTGTGGGCTCCGAAGGCGATGCGCCGGTCGGGGTCGCGTTCGGCCAGGAAGATCCCCCACCGGTAGTCGCGCATCGCCACATGCCCGAAATGCGCCCACCCTTCGCGGCCGACGTCGACCGCGGTGCGCAGGTAGACGTCCTGGGTGGGCAGGGACGGGCCCATCGTCTCCCACCAGGACAGGAAGTTGGGCTGCCAGGACTCCAGCGCCCGCTGCAACCTCCGGTCCTCGCTCAGGCCGACGTTGTTGGGGATCTTCTCGCCGTAGTCGGCGGTGGGCATGGTTCAGACTCGCTTTCGGTCGAAGTCGGCGCGCTGCCCGGTGCCGTAGCGGCGCAGCGCGCCGCCGGGACCCGAGGCGTTGGGCCGGGC
>NZ_JBIMPP010000204.1:0-422 GCF_043906805.1 Actinomadura sp. SCN-SB
TTGGCGGTGCCTGCGGCGTCGGGCGCTGGGCGCCCTCCTTCTCCGGCACCGCGTGCGATCGCTGCATCGCTCCGACTCGCCTAGGGGCTCGCTCCGCGATCAGGTCCTCGCAAGCTCGGACCTGCCTTCGGACGCGATCGCAACGCCTGGGCGCCGTTCGGGGCTGGGGTGACGGGCTGAGGTCGTTGGGGAGTTTTGTCGGCGGTGCCTGCGGCATCGCGTGCGATCGCTGGCATCGCTCCGCTTGCCCCTGCCGTCGGTCATGATCGCGACGCCGGAGCGCCCGTTCGTGACCGAGGTGTTTGCTGCCCCGAGCGCCGAGCCGCCAGGCGAGGGCGCAGCTCGTGCCATGAACATTTCGCAACGACCTCAGCCACCAACCACAGCCCCGAACGGTCGCTCAAGCGTTGCGATCGCGTCCG
>NZ_JBIMPP010000205.1:0-415 GCF_043906805.1 Actinomadura sp. SCN-SB
GGGAATCACTCGTCTAGGCGTTGCCGGCAAAAGCGACCAGGCCCTGCGGGCTGACGACGCGGCGGACCTCCAGCTCGGCGGGATAGGACAGCTGCGGGACCGGGCGCAACGGCTCGACTTCGGCCAGCTCACCGACGGTGGTGCGCTGCCCGTCCCGCTTGCGCACCCGCCCGTCCAGGCGGGCACTGACGGTGTCCAGCCCGGCCTGGGCGTCGGCGATGCCGACCTGGTCGCCCAGGGTGCGCCACCAGCGCTGCGCGGCGGCGTGGTTGGCCTTCTCCACCACGCCCTTGCGATTGCCGTGCCGGGCCGGGCAAATGTCGACCCGGGACCCCGTAATACTTCGCCGCGGCGGCGAACGCCGCCGTCACCGTGCCGCTGCCCGGATGACACACCGTGGCTGAAATATGTGCAC
>NZ_JBIMPP010000206.1:0-407 GCF_043906805.1 Actinomadura sp. SCN-SB
CGGGTCAGGCCGCCCGTTCCCGGCAGCACGCCGAGCAGCGGCAGCTCCGGCAGCGACACCGCCGACGAGCGGTCGTCCACCAGCATGATGTGCTCGCACGCCAGCGCCAGCTCGTAGCCACCGCCCGAGGCCGTGCCGTTCAACGCGGCCAGGTAGGTCTGCCCCGAGTTCGCGGTCGCGTCCTCGATCCCGTTACGGGTCTCGTTGGTGAACTTGCAGAAGTTCACCTTCCACGCGTGCTCGGCCGCGGCCAGCATCCGGATGTTGGCGCCCGCGCAGAAGATCTTCTCCTTGCCGCTGGTCACCACCACCGTCCGCACCTCGGGATGCTCGAACCGCAGCCGCTGAACGGCGTCGTACAGCTCGATGTCCACGCCCAGGTCGTAGGAGTTCAGCTTCAGCTCGTA
>NZ_JBIMPP010000207.1:0-406 GCF_043906805.1 Actinomadura sp. SCN-SB
GGTGCTGGTGGGTAGGGGAGCGTCCTGCGCCTGGTGAAGCTGTCGAGTGATCGGTGGTGGAGGGTGTGGGAGTGAGAATGCAGGCATGAGTAGCGATTCACACGTGGGAAACGTGTGCGCCGGATGACTAAGGGTTCCTGGGGCAGGCTGATCCGCCCAGGGTAAGTCGGGACCTAAGGCGAGGCCGACAGGCGTAGTCGATGGATAACGGGTTGATATTCCCGTACCCGCTGGTATGCGCCAACGCTGAACCCTCTGATGCTAAGACCCCGAGCCTGTTTCCGCCTCTTCGGAGGTGGTTGTCGGGTGAGCGGTCGGCCCGAGGGGGTAGTAGGTGAGCGATGGGGTGACGCAGGAGGGTAGCTCAGCCCAGGCGGTGGTTGTCCTGGGGTAAGCATGTAGCCCG
>NZ_JBIMPP010000208.1:0-401 GCF_043906805.1 Actinomadura sp. SCN-SB
GTTCGTGGCCGGTGGCTGATTTGGCGTCAGGCTGGCGGGATGGCAGATCCAGTTCGGGTGCGCCGGTTGACCGATCATGAGGGTCAGCGGTTGCAGCAGATCGTGCGCAGAGGGACCGGTTCAGCGGTCCGGCTACGGCGGGCGATGGTCGTGTTGGCCTCGGCCGGCGGGAACACCGTTCCGGCGATCGCGCGGTTGGTCCAGGGCGATGAGGACGCGGTCCGGGGGGTGATCCACCGGTTCAACGAGTCGGGCCTGGCCAGCTTGGACCCTCGGTGGGCGGGTGGCCGTCCCCGCCTGATCAGTCCTGAGGACGAAGCGTTCATCGTCGCGACGGCCACCACGCGACCTGAGACCCTTGAGCAGCCCTTCACCCGGTGGAGTCTGCGGAAACTTGCCGC
>NZ_JBIMPP010000209.1:0-388 GCF_043906805.1 Actinomadura sp. SCN-SB
AAAGGGTCTAACCGGTCCTCTTAACGTTCCGGCACCGGGCAGGCGTCAGTCCGTATACAGCGTCTTACGACTTCGCACGGACCTGTGTTTTTAGTAAACAGTCGCTTCCCCCTGGCCACTGCGACCACACCCAGCTCCCACCGCAAAGGGCGATCACCAGACATGGCCCCCCTTCTCCCAAAGTTACGGGGGCAATTTGCCGAGTTCCTTAACCACAGTTCACCCGAACGCCTCGGTATTCTCTACCCGACCACCTGAGTCGGTTTAGGGTACGGGCCGCCGGCACACTCACTAGAGGCTTTTCTCGGCAGCATGGGATCACTCACTTCACCTAAAACGGCTCGGCATCACACCTCACCCTCGAATGCGCCACGGATTTACCAATGGC
>NZ_JBIMPP010000210.1:0-380 GCF_043906805.1 Actinomadura sp. SCN-SB
CCCTTGAAGGTGAACGTGGCGTCCTCGCCGGTGCCCTCGGTACCGACGATCACGATCTGCCCGGACTTCACCTCGTTGTACAGGATCCGCTCCGACAGCTGGTCCTCGATCTCCCGCTGGATCGTGCGGCGCAGCGGACGGGCGCCCAGCACCGGGTCGTACCCCCGCTCGGCCAGCAGGTCCTTGGCCTCCTGACGCAGCTCGATGCCCATGTCCCGGTCCTTGAGCCGCTCGTCCACCTTGGCGATCATCAGATCCACGATCTGGATGATCTCCTTCGGCGTCAGCTGGTGGAACACCACCGTGTCGTCGACGCGGTTCAGGAACTCCGGCCGGAAGTGCTGCTTGAGCTCCTCGCCGACCTTGGCCTTCATCCGCTC
>NZ_JBIMPP010000211.1:0-368 GCF_043906805.1 Actinomadura sp. SCN-SB
ATCGATTGGGTGACCAAGTACCGGTTGATCGAGCGGTATCGGCGTAAGTACGACCTGCCGTTGTCGTCTCCGCGGGTGGCTCAGCTGGATCTGGCGTATCACGATGTGCATCGTGATCGGGGGTTGTATTACCTGCTGGAGAAGAAGGGCGCGGTGGAGCGGGTGGCGCGGGATCTGGCGATTTTCGAGGCGAAGTCGGTGCCGCCGCAGACGACGCGGGCGCGGTTGCGTGGGGAGTTCATCCGCCGTGCGCAGGAGAAGCGCCGTGATTTCACGGTGGACTGGGTGCATCTGAAGTTGAACGATCAGGCGCAGCGCACGGTGTTGTGCAAGGACCCGTTCCGTTCGGTGGACGAACGCGTCGACAA
>NZ_JBIMPP010000212.1:0-327 GCF_043906805.1 Actinomadura sp. SCN-SB
CCATGGAACGAAGAAGGGATCGGGCCTGGCAACGGCAGGGCGGAAGGAAACGTCCCACGAGAAAGCAGGGGGTGCGGTGAGTCGCTGGAGATCATGGATGTCGGCGCTGGAACGGCGCCATCAGTCCCGGTTTCGCGTGAGCCGGCATAGGCGCCGGACGGTACCGCTTCCGAAGCCGATATCCGTCCCGGGAGGGATGGTGACCGGCGCTGTGGCGCTCGGCGTGTTCTCCGCGGCCCTCGGCTCACTCGGACTCGAAGCAGGGTTCGGCGGAGACGAGGCTTCTGGTGCCGTTGTCAGGACGTGGGCCGACGCAAAACGAGACCG
>NZ_JBIMPP010000213.1:0-327 GCF_043906805.1 Actinomadura sp. SCN-SB
AGGTCACCTTCGGCGCCGGCCCACGTCCTGACAACGGCACCAGATGCCTCGTCCCCGCCGAACCCTACTTCGAGTCCGAGTGAGCCGAGGGCCGCGGAGAACACGCCGAGCGCCACAGCGCCGGTCACCATCCCTCCGGGAACGGAAATCGGCTTCGGAAGCGGTACCGCCCGGCGCCTATGCCGGCTCACGCGAAACCGAGCCTGATGGCGCCGTTCCAGCGCCGACATCCATGATCTCCAGCGACTCACCGCACCCCCTGCTTTCTTGTGGGACGTTTCCTTCCGCCCTGCCGTTGCCAGGCCCGATCCCTTCTTCGTTCCATGA
>NZ_JBIMPP010000214.1:0-299 GCF_043906805.1 Actinomadura sp. SCN-SB
TCGCCACGCGCCAGCATCGGCTTGAGGATGGAGGCGGCGTCGATGGCACCCTCGGCCGCGCCCGCGCCCACCAGGGTGTGCAGCTCGTCGATGAACAGGATGATGTCCCCGCGCGTGCGGATCTCCTTGAGCACCTTCTTCAGGCGCTCCTCGAAGTCACCCCGGTACCGCGACCCGGCCACCAGCGCGCCCAGGTCGAGGGTGTAGAGCTGCTTGTCCTTGAGCGTCTCGGGCACCTCGCCCTTGACGATCTTCTGCGCCAGGCCCTCGACCACCGCGGTCTTGCCCACGCCGGGCTC
>NZ_JBIMPP010000215.1:0-296 GCF_043906805.1 Actinomadura sp. SCN-SB
CTAGATCGTTGATGGGAAATGTTGGTGCTGGTCAGTGGTCGTAGGCGATCAGGGAGCGCTTGACGGGTGCGCCGATGAGCCAGTTGTGCCAGATCGCGGCGTTGAGGGCGCAGATGCGCTGGCAGACGCGTGCCCAGAGCCCTTCGGTGGTGCGGGCGGCGTGGCGTTCCAGGCCGAGCTGGTTCTTCAGCGTCCAGATCACCGCCTCGATGCGCTGGCGCAGCCAGCCGGGGAACACCGCGACCGGCGGGTCGGGCTCGTCGGCGCGGACGGGACGGATCAGGACATGGCCCAGG
>NZ_JBIMPP010000216.1:0-273 GCF_043906805.1 Actinomadura sp. SCN-SB
CGGTGGACGGGTTCGCCGTCGCGGAAGAGGATGAGGGTGGGGAAGCCCATGACGCCGTAGCGGGCGACGATTTCGGGGTGGTCGTCGCCGTTGATCTTGCCCACGGTGAGGCGGTCGGCGTATTCGGTGGCGATCTCATCGAGGATCGGGGCGATCATTGTGCACGGGGGGCACCAGTCCGCCCAGAATTCGACCAGTACCGGCTTGTCGGCGTGGAGCGCCTGGGCGTCGAAGGTGTCCTTGGTCAAGGTCAGCATCGGTGTCCTTGGGGAA
>NZ_JBIMPP010000217.1:0-273 GCF_043906805.1 Actinomadura sp. SCN-SB
CATGACCGACAAGAGGGGCGCCAGCATCGCGGCGCTGGAAGAGCTGTCCCGCATGTTCGCCAAGCACTCCCGGAACCTGGACGCGTTGATCAAGGATCTCAACGGGCGTACGGTCGGGAGCACGGAGATCTGGTGGGGCCCGCAGGCCGATCGTTTCCGTAGCGCGTGGGCGGAGGCCAAGGGAGCCTTCGACAAGATGGCCGTCGCCCTGGAGCAGGGCAGCCAGGACATCAAACGCTCCCAGCAGAACATCGAGGCCGCCACGCGCTGACC
>NZ_JBIMPP010000218.1:0-261 GCF_043906805.1 Actinomadura sp. SCN-SB
CAGCGGGTCGAACGCCGACTCCTTGAGCGTGCCGAGCTGGTACTTGCCGTCCCGGTCGGTGAAGTAGGTGAACATGAAGAACGACAGCCAGTCCGGGGTCTCCTCGTTGAAGGCGCCCAGGATGCGGGGCGACTCCTCGCTGCCGGAGTTGCGGTGCAGCAGCTCCTCCGCCTCTTCGCGGCCCTCGCGCCCGAAGTAGGCGTGCAGCAGGTAGACCATCGCCCACAGATGGCGGCCTTCTTCGACGTTGACCTGGAACAG
>NZ_JBIMPP010000219.1:0-260 GCF_043906805.1 Actinomadura sp. SCN-SB
CCGGCTGGTTCAGGACTGGGGTACCCGACGGACAACGGAAGGCGGGAAGATCGTATGGGCGAAGTGCGCTCTTTAGGCGGCTTGGTCGATCGCGTTGTCTTGGGGTGGCGTACCCGCTTGGGGTGCGCCACGGCAATGCGGTACCTGGATCTGCTGGCCCTGGCGGTCGAGCACCGGGGCTGGCGGTGTTTCAAGCTGTACCGCCGTTCGGGGTTGGGCGGTTGAGGTGGGTGCGACTGTGTTTATTGCGGGTGCGAGCT
>NZ_JBIMPP010000220.1:0-260 GCF_043906805.1 Actinomadura sp. SCN-SB
TTGGGGCCTACTGTCGTCGCTCTCGGTGGTGGGGGCCTAGGCGGATTCCAGGGTCATCAGGTGCGCGGCTGCGGCGTCCAGGGCGGTTTCAGGAAAGACACGGATGCCGTGGCGTTCCAGCAGAGCGGTGGTGACACCAGTGCCCGGAACGCGAGTGCCCGTGAACGAGCCGTCGTAGACCCGGGTCGTGGCGCACGACGGGCTGCCCTCCTTCAGGATGGCCATGCGGGCACCCGAGCGCCTGGCGGCCTCCAGCGCGC
>NZ_JBIMPP010000221.1:0-256 GCF_043906805.1 Actinomadura sp. SCN-SB
CTATGCGTTGGCTTCGCGGGTCTGTAGGACGTGGATGGCTTTTGCGAGGTGGCCGGCGCGGTGGGGGCAGCAGCGGAGCTTGGTCAAGATCTTCCACGACTTGAGCTGGGCGTTCGCTCGTTCGCCGGGCCCGCGGAGGCGGGCGTGGGAGCGGTTGGCCGCCTTCTGGGACTCGGGCTTGTTCCGGCCCTTGTAGGGGGTGGCGATGTGCTGGTCTGCGCCGACGTAGCCCTTGTCGGCCAGCACAAGCAGGCCG
>NZ_JBIMPP010000222.1:0-244 GCF_043906805.1 Actinomadura sp. SCN-SB
CGTGCCCGCCATCATCGTGCGGCTGGTCCTCGCGTTCCGGCGGCCGCGGCTGGTCGGCACGGCTTTCCTGGTGCGGGTCTCCGCGACTCCGCTACTGCTGGTCGGCACGATCGCGCTTCTGATGGGAGAGGTTCCGCAGAAGGTCAGGTTCGGGCTCTCGGAGGACGCCCTCAACGACTACGCGGCTACCGTGACCGCTACGGAATGCGACCCCACCTCCTTCGAGAAGCGACGTGTGGGCCTT
>NZ_JBIMPP010000223.1:0-244 GCF_043906805.1 Actinomadura sp. SCN-SB
TCCACGACACTGTCGCACTCGGGCGTGGCGTACTCGGGATGACTGCCCACATCCAGATACAGCCGCGCGCCGTTACGCAGGAACACATTGCTGCTGCGCCCCCACGACACCACCCGCCGGAACAGGTACCGCGCCACCTCATCAGGCGACAACCGCCGCTGCCCACGGAAGGTACAGGTCACGCCGTACTCGTTCTCAAGCCCGAAAATGCGCCTGTCCACACCGCGAGCCTATGCGGCCGTGA
>NZ_JBIMPP010000224.1:0-243 GCF_043906805.1 Actinomadura sp. SCN-SB
GAGGCCCACACGTCGCTTCTCGAAGGAGGTGGGGTCGCATTCCGTAGCGGTCACGGTACTCGCGTATTCGTCGAGGGCGTCCTCCGAGAGCCCGAACCTGACCTTCTGCGGAACCTCCCCATCAGAAGCGCGATCGTGCCCACCAGCAGTAGCGGAGTCGCGGAGACCCGCACCAGGAAAGCCGTGCCGACCAGCCGCGGCCGCCAGAACGCGAGAACCAGCCGCACGATGATGGCGGGCACA
>NZ_JBIMPP010000225.1:0-239 GCF_043906805.1 Actinomadura sp. SCN-SB
CGGCTGCATGTGATCGTGGGGGACTCGAACATGAGTGAGACCACGATGTTGCTGAAGGTGGGGGCGACGGATCTGGTGTTGCGGATGATCGAGGCGGGGGTGGTGATGCGTGATCTGACCTTGGAGAATCCGATTCGGGCGATTCGTGAGGTCAGTCATGACATGACGGGGCGGCGGCGGGTGCGGCTGGCCAATGGGCGGGAGGCCAGTTCGCTGGAGATCCAGAAGGAGTACTTCGG
>NZ_JBIMPP010000226.1:0-237 GCF_043906805.1 Actinomadura sp. SCN-SB
GTCGTGCAGCTCGCGGGCCAGCGCCGAGGCCAGGTCGAAGCGGAACCCGTCGACGTGCATCTCCAGCACCCAGTACCGCAGCGAGTCCATGATCAGCTGGAGCGCGTGCGGGCTGCGCACGTTCAGCGAGTTGCCGCAGCCCGTGTAGTCGAGGTGGTAGCGCTTGTCGTCGTCGCGCAGCCGGTAGTACGCGGCGTTGTCGATGCCGCGGAACGACAGCGTCGGCCCCAGGTGGTC
>NZ_JBIMPP010000227.1:0-237 GCF_043906805.1 Actinomadura sp. SCN-SB
CGCGTGCAACTGCCGCGCCAGCGTGGCGGCGAGGTCGAAGCGGAACCCGTCCACATGCATCTCGTTCACCCAGTACCGCAGCGAGTCCATGATCAGTTGCAGGACGTGCGGGCTGCGCATCAGCAGGCTGTTGCCCGTGCCCGTGGTGTCCATGTAGTAGCGCGGATCGTCCTCGACCAGGCGGTAGTACGAGGCGTTGTCCAGGCCCCGGAACGACAGCGTCGGCCCCAGATGGTT
>NZ_JBIMPP010000228.1:0-236 GCF_043906805.1 Actinomadura sp. SCN-SB
TGGTGGGCTTGGTGGTGGTGTGCTTGGTGGTGCGGAACTGCACTGGGATCTCCTGATTCCTTCCAGTCCGCCTACCGGGTTAGCTGTCGGGTTCGGGCGTGGAAGTCGCCCTACGGCGTGCATGTGGGTGCGTGCCGATTCACCCCTGTGGGGAAGGGTGGGTCCCCGGCTCCTGCGCACCCCCTGGGTGGCCTGTGCGGCCGTGGCCAATGCGGCCAATGCGGCCAATGCGGCCG
>NZ_JBIMPP010000229.1:0-234 GCF_043906805.1 Actinomadura sp. SCN-SB
GCGAAACCGCTCCGCGTCGGCGTGGGGCTCGTCGCGGGTGTTGATGATCGGTCGGGAGCGGGTCGTGGCGGAGGAGACCCCTTCCCAGATGTGCTCGGCGCGCTGCGACACGCAGTACACCGCGCCACGCGGCGTCTGGAGCACCTTGCCCGCCCCGCAGATGATCTGCCGCGTCACCAGGTACGGGATCAGGACGTCCGCCAGGCGGCCGAACTCGCCGTGGCGTCCCACCAG
>NZ_JBIMPP010000230.1:0-234 GCF_043906805.1 Actinomadura sp. SCN-SB
TGCGTCGGCAGGCAGGGGGAGTTCGGGCGGCTCGCCGATGTGCTGATTCCGTATCTGGTGACGCGGCAGATCATCTGCGGGGCGGGCAAGGTGCTTCAGACGCCGCGTGGCGCGGTGTACTGCGTGTCGCAGCGCGCCGAGCACATCTGGGAGGGCGTGTCGTCGGCGACGACCCGCTCCCGTCCGATCATCAACACCAGGGACGAGCCGCATGGCGACGCGGAGCGGTTTCGT
>NZ_JBIMPP010000231.1:0-229 GCF_043906805.1 Actinomadura sp. SCN-SB
AAGGGCGATCAGCTCGTCCACGATCCGGCGGTAGAACGCGGCCTGGGTGAGGGCGCCCGCCGACCGCTCGTGGCCGAGCGTGGTGCGCGCGATGCGCCAGCCCTCGTTCTCCTCCCCCACCCGGTCGGCCACCGGCACGCGCACCTCGTCGAAGAAGATCTCGCAGAAGTGCTCGCGGCCGGTCAGGTCGCGGATGGGCCGGACGGTGACGCCCGCGGCGTGGGCGTCG
>NZ_JBIMPP010000232.1:0-229 GCF_043906805.1 Actinomadura sp. SCN-SB
GAGGGCGATCAGCTCGTCCACGATCCGGCGGTAGAACGCGGCCTGGGTGAGCGCGCCCGCCGACCGCTCGTGGCCGAGCGTGGTGCGCGCGATGCGCCAGCCGTCGTTCTCCTCCCCCACCCGGTCGGCCACCGGCACGCGCACCTCGTCGAAGACGATCTCGCAGAAGTGCTCGCGGCCGGTCAGGTCGCGGATGGGCCGGACGGTGACGCCCGGGGCGCGGGCGTCC
>NZ_JBIMPP010000233.1:0-221 GCF_043906805.1 Actinomadura sp. SCN-SB
AAGCGATGCAGCGATCGCCGCAGGCGCGACAAGCGACGAGCCGCCAGGCGAGGAGCGCAGCTCGCGCCTGAAATAAGCAAGCCCGACTACCTCAGCCCGTCACCCCAGCCCCGAACGGCGCCCAAGCGTTGCGATCGCGTCCGAAGGCAGATTCGAGCGCCAGCGAGAATCTGATCGCGCAGCGAGCCCCCAGGGCGAGTCGAAGCGATGCCAGCGATCGC
>NZ_JBIMPP010000234.1:0-218 GCF_043906805.1 Actinomadura sp. SCN-SB
CCTCAAGCGGACGCTCAAGCGCCTCGACGTCACCAGCCGCAGCCTGATCGCGCTGATCGAGCCGGGCAGTTGTTTCGCCGGGTCGCTGCTGGAGCTGGCGCTGGCCGCCGACCGCACCTTCCAGCTCGCCGGGGTGTTCGAGGAGATCGATCCGGATGCCGACCCGGCCGCGATCACCGTGGGGCCGATGAACCTGGGGCCACTGCCGATGGGCAACG
>NZ_JBIMPP010000235.1:0-218 GCF_043906805.1 Actinomadura sp. SCN-SB
GCGGCGGCCTGGATCCCGTACGCCTGGCGGCCGAACCCGACCGTGTTGAGGTAGAGCTCCAGGATCTCCTCTTTCTTGCGTTCGTTGTCCAGCCGGACCGAGATGAGGATCTCCCTGAGCTTGCGCGCGACGGTCCGTTCCTGGCTGAGGCCCTGGTAGTAGTTGCGGGCGAGCTGCTGGGTGATGGTGGAGCCACCCTGCACCTCGCCGCCGGTGAG
>NZ_JBIMPP010000236.1:0-212 GCF_043906805.1 Actinomadura sp. SCN-SB
CACGCCGTCCCAGGTCACCTCGTAGTTGTGCGGCGGGTTGTGCTGCGGTTGCGGGATGCCCAGGCGGCGCCGCGACCGTTCTATCGCCTCGTCGGTCAGGATCCCGAACGACCCCTCGGGGGCGGCGGTCCCGGTTCCGGTGTTCATAGCTCGGCCTTCCGTCATCGGGGTGTCAGCGCGGGGGCATGGCCGGGTCGCGCGGCAGGCCCAGC
>NZ_JBIMPP010000237.1:0-211 GCF_043906805.1 Actinomadura sp. SCN-SB
AAGGGGGCGCCATCAGGTGCCATTGCGCGCCTGCGGGTGCCGGGTTCTCCGCGCGACCGGCCGCGATCTTGGGTCCCTGAGGACTACCAGGCTGATTGGCTGTGCTGGATCTTCGTAAGTAGCTGCCGGGTTTCCTCGGTGGGTTCGGTGTCGAGCTCGGCGAGGCGTGCGTCGAGTAGGCGGTAAGTGCGGTGAGCGGCGTCTGGACGTC